>CAHJXF010000065.1 GCA_903644065.1 Betaproteobacteria bacterium | reverse complement strand
GGTCGTGGCGGGCGGGGTCGGCGCCAACCGCCTGCTGCGTGCGGAGCTCGCGGCCGCGACCGCGAAGCGCGGCGCCCGCGTTTATTTCCCGGCTCTCGAATGGTGTACCGACAACGGCGCGATGATCGCGCTGGCGGGTGCGCTGCGGCTGGAGCGGGATGCGTCGGCGGCCGTGCAGGCACTCGGCTTCTCGGTCAGACCGCGCTGGGATCTGGCCGACGCCTGATCCGTCTCGAGCCGTCAGCCGCCGATGCGGAACACCCGGTAATCCTCGCAGCGAAAGACCGCCTGCTCGAGGAAGCGCGAGGACCAGCCGGGCGCGTCGTCGGCATGCAACAACAGCCACGTGACACGATGCGCCGCCGCCCATCCGCGCAAGGCGTCCGCATCGTGCGCGGCCAGTAGCGGACGGACCTCGGCGAGCCGCTCGGCGACGACGTCGGCGTGACCTCCGAACCCGGCATCCGCGACGTACGTCTGTCGCTCGCTGATGGCGCTGATTGCCAGTCGGGCGTCGAGCGCGGAATCGAGGACCACGTCGCGCGGCGCCGCGTTGTCCCGGATCGAAAGCGCGGCGCGGATCAGACACGCGGGCTGCGAGTTGAAATCCGCATAGGCGCCGTACCCGCTCCACTCGGGCAGCGTCTGCAGGTCCCGGGCGAACGTCGACACGCCGAGCGACGCGACGGACAGGACGACCAGGCAGAGCGCCAGCGTGCGGCGCGGAACGAGGCGAGTGCCTCGCGGCACGAACTGGTGCGCGAGCGACGCGGCGGTGAAACACACCACGACGAAGTAGGCCCAGGCATGCGGTCGGTTGACGAACTCTTCCCTGGAACCGATGCCGCGCTCGTCGAGCGCCAGCAGCGTCGACATCGCGAGATAGTTGCCGACGACCAGGGCGATGAAGACCAGGGTCCGCGAAGCGATCGACCGCCTGCCCCGCCACAGGACCAGCGGGCCGACCACGGTCCAGACACCGAACGACGCGAGCACGATCAGCGAAGCGGCCAGGGCGGCATTGACGACGTGCGGCCATCGATGACCGTAGTAGACCGCGGTGAACGACTGCTTCAAGAAACCGTCGGCGAAACCGCCCATCAGGATGTCCACGTAGTCCGCCAGTCCCGACCCGTCGAGCCGCAACGTGGGGACGCGCGGCAACTGCTGCGACAGATGGACGACGGCCATGAACAAGCCGGTCGCGACCACGGCCGCGACGAGGCGAACGGGCAGGCGATGACGCCCGAAGAACAGGCACGGGTACAGCATCAGGACCAGCGCGTTGGCGACGAACAGGTGCGCCTTGTAGGTCGCGCAGAGGGCGAGGAACAGGAACGACAGCACGACCCCGGCGCGCAGGCCGGTGCGGCACCCTTCGATCATGAACAGCCAGGCCAGCGAGATGCAGGCGATGCCGTACAGCATGCCCAGATTCACCTGCGACATGAAGGCGAACGACAGGTAGTGGATGCCGAAGCCTTGCTGGTAGGCGTCCGGGAACGACAGCAGCACCACCGCCGCGACGACCGCCGGCCATGTCGTGCGGGTGCAGACCGTCACCAGCGAATAGGCGGCGGCCCCCATCAGCAACAGACCGAACGGAAGCATCACGGCCGCATACGCGTCCATCGCGGACGTCGCACCGACGCTCGTCACGAGGGCCGGCAGCATGTAGCTCGCGAAGTGGTAGACCGGCGCCCGGACGCCGCTCAACTTGATGTCGAACAGCGTCGACAGGCCATGCGACTGCGCGAAGGCGCTGATTTCGCGCACGTGGATGAAGAGATCGAACCAGGCGCTGTAGATCGCGTCCTCGTCTCGCACCGCGACGATCGGCTGCTGGTCGGTCACCCAGAGGGTCGCGAAGACCGCAGCGGTCAGCAAGGTGACGAACGAAGCGGCCTCGGCTCGCACGGATCGGCCGACGGGTCGGGCTGCGGCATGGGCCCAGCCGCCGAAGAGCAGCAGGCAGCCGGCGACGAGGGCGGCATTCCACGCGATACCGAGCGGCGAGATCAACGTCATCGCGAACAGTGCGGTGTTGCAGAGGAAGAAACCGATCAGGAATTCGAACGCGACCCCGGGAGAAACCGGCACCAGGCGATGCAGCGCGCCGGTCAGCCACTTGCCGCTCGAGGCGAGCGTCAACACGACGACGGCGAGCAGAGCCAGGGCCGTCGGCACCGCCTGGCCGGTCGTCCGGACGTGCCAGCCGCAGGCCGCGATGACCGCGACGCCGGTCGATGCGACGCGCAGCAGGCGCACGCGGGGATCGTCGCGTGGGACGGGCAGTCGGACCAGGCCCGGGGCCGCGTCGCGACGGCCGTCGGCGGATCGAAGGAAGCGAGGCAGTCGCGGCGCGGGACTCGAGATGCGCATCGCGGGATGCGGCTCAGCGGAAGACGAAGAAGCGTTGGGCGACGTACGACAGGACGGTCGTGAACGGAATCGCCAATGCACCGCTCGCGTACGAGTCGAATCCCAACGAGATGAAAAGCGAGATCATCAGGATCCCGAACAGATAGAGGACGAGCCAGACCAGGATGAAACGCAGGAGGCGCCGATTCTCGACGTTGTTGAAGACCAGGATGCCCTGCGTCTTGAAGCTGAAGCCGATGCCGATGACCAGCGCGGTGAGATTGGCGAGCGCGAAGTTCATGCCGACGAACACCAGCGCGACATAGATCGCATAGCTGAACGCGGTGTTCAACAGGCCGACCAGCACGAACTTGCCCAACTGCACCCAGGATCCGCGCGATGCCCCGGGTCGCTGGGTCGCCGTCCGGTTCGACCGGAGGTCGTAGACCACCATCAGCTCGTGATAGGCGAAGAGTCCGCCGAACGACCGCATGTCGCCGGGAAAATAGGAACGATGGGTCATCGCGAAACCGGCACCCTCGACCAGTCCCTGGCCGGCGAGATAGTCGAGCGTGACGAAAGTCTTGTGCGTGTCGTCCTTCGCGAAGCCGGCGCTGCCGGGCACCACGACGACCAGGCGCGAGATGCCGAGCGCGGCGCAGTCCGCCAGCAAGCGTCGAAGCACGGACGCCGCATCGGCGAAGTGCTCGAGGACATGCGACAGCACCGCGGTCCGCACGGTGCCGGGTCGAACCTCGCCGAGGTCGATGCGGGTCGCGTCCGGAACGATCGGCATGACGTTCAAGCCGCGGGCCTGCAGGTTCTGCACCAGCACCGGATTGACTTCCAGGCCGAGCGAGCCGGCCGGCAGCTGCTCGAGCAGCTGGCCGGCGCCGCATCCGATGTCGACCGTCGGGCCGTCGACCTGTCGCAGGATGCGATCGAGGTAGAACTGCTTGACCCGTGCGCGAAGAGGGTTCTCGCTGCGGGCGATCTGTCGCGCCGCGTAGTCGTCGTCGAATGCGGACGGCGACCCGGACGTGGATGCTGCTTCCCCACCGGCTCTTCTCATGCCCGCCGCGTGTCCGCAGGACCGAACTTCGATCGGTAGATCAACGCGCGAGCTCCGGTATTGACGCGGGCCTTCGCCAGTCCCACGGTGCGATCCATCCGCGTGATGCCGAATCCCGTCTTCGCCACGTATTTGTCGACGAAGCCGCGAAAATCCTCGAGTTGCCTGCGTCCCAGCGCCACGCTCCAGGAACCGGGGGAGATGCGAAAGGACGAGCTCCGCTTGCCGGTGTAGTAGGCGTCGCCGAACGACAGCGCCCGGAACCAGTAGTCGAGGTCGACCATGTACGGATGCTCGGTGTCGTAGAGCCCGATGCGCAGCGCCAGCGCACGTCGCATCAATCCGTTGCCGGGCTCCCCGATCAGGTTGGTTCCCGCGCTGACGCAACGACGAACGAGCTTCCTGCCATCGAGGCGGCAGCCGCGGGACAGCCGCGGACCGCGGCCGAACACGCCGCGCCCGCGATGATCGATGACGAGTCGCGAGCCGAAGACCAGGGCGATGTCACCTGCCACGTCGGCCTCGAGGATGGCGACGTGCTCGGCGAGCGAACCGGGCGCGAGCAGGTCGTCCTGCGGCAGCAGCTTGTAGTACTTGCCGGTCGCGAGCTCGAGACAGCGATTCCAGTTGCCCTGCGGTCCGAGGTTGCGCGGGTTGCGTACGAAGCGGATCCGCGGGTCGCCGAAGCGCGCCACCACCTCCGCGGTGGCATCGGGCGACGCATCGTCGACCACCCAGAGCTCGACGGCGCGATGCGACTGCTGCAGCACGGAGTCGATGGTGTCGGGAAGGAACGCGGCGCCGTTGTACGAAGGAATGCAGATCGACACGAGCGGCGCCCCGTCCGCGCCCGGCGTCGACGGCAGCAGCGCGCTGCTCGCGATCGACTCGCCCGGCTCGCGCATCACGGGACCGCGCTCCGCTCGGCCGTGGTGTAGCGCAGGCGCTCGGCGGTCAGGACCTGACTGATGCCGATCAGCAGGCTCATCGGCGGCCGCGAGCGAAGCGGCGGCACGACCGACCGGAACTGGACGCGCCGGACGTAGCTGTTCGACAGAGGCGAGCCGCTGGTGACGATGCGCGGCGAACGACGGGCGATGCGCCTGAACAGCGACAGGATCTCGCTGATGGTGGCCGGCTGTTCGGAGGCCACGATCTTGATCGTCGTCCGGCCTGGGCCGACCTGTTCCAGCGCCTCGAGCACCGAGGTCGCCGCCTCGTCGGCCGCGACATAGTCGCGAATGGTGTCCAGCGGCACGAAGATGCGGATCGGCTGATTGCGGATCACGCAGCGGGCGATGTGGGTCAGCAGTCCCTGCTGCTTGTCGCTCGCCTGGCCGACGCCATACAGCGTCGAGATGCGCGCGATCAGCAACGCGCTGCCGGAACCTTTCGCCCAGTCGTGCACGCGGCGTTCGTTGGCCAGCTTGGCATGCGCGTACGGGGTCGTGGGTCGCTCGGTCGTGAACTCGTCGATCACCGGGTCCGAAGACCCCGCATAGATGGCCCCGGCGGAACTCGCGAACGACACGCGACCGCCGCCACTTCGCAAGTCCGCATCGTCGAGCGCCGCGAGCAGCGCGTCGAGGGCGCGCGTCTCGACGCGCAGGCTCTCGTCCGTGCTGCCCATGGTGCCGACGCCGGCCGCCCAGTGGATCTCCCAGACACCGGCGGTCGATGCGGCGGCCGCGAAACGCGTCACGGCCCGGCGCATCTGATCGGGCAAGCGGTCGGGCTCCTGCCAGGCGAAGCGCTCGTCGGGCACATGCAGGGCGACACCCGAATGCTGCAGCGCGCGCTCGAGCGCCGAACCCAGCAATCCGCCGCGACCGATCACCCATGCGAGACGACGGACGGCGCTCATGGCCGATGCGCCGGCCGCGTCGGACGCGTACTGACCACGTACAGCGGCTTGCCCATCACGATGCCCATCGTCACGGCGAGGTATTCGGCGATCACGCCGAGCGCCATCAGGATGCTTCCCGAGAAGAAGGCGACGACGATCAGCAGCGAGGCCCAGCCCTGCACCGGGATCCGCCCGGTGAAGTGCCCGTACATCGCATACAGACCGATGGCGACCGCCAGCGCCATCGAGGACATGCCGAGCAGCGTGATCAGGCGGAGCGGCCGCGTCCCGGTCGTCAACACGAGATTCCAGAAGTGACCGAGCAAGCGGAAGTACGAGTAACCGGATGGACGGTCCATCTCGTTGCGCAGGCGGATCGGCGCGTGGCCGATGCGCCCGGTGATCCAGAACAGGCCCACGTCGAGATAGACGCCGTTGCCGCAGTAGGCGGCCAGCGTCCGCGCGATCTCGCCGTCGACCAGGCGAAAGCTGTTGAAGCGCCCGATCTGGTCGTTGGCGAGCACGCGCGACGTGATCGCCTTCGCCGTCCGGCTGAACGCGTTGCGCATCGCGCCGTGCGGCGGCGGGTTGACCGGCCGCGCGTAGACCAGTTGCAGCCTGCCGCGCACGCCGTGATCCAGCAGCGTCGCGATGTCGACGGGATCCTGCTGTCCGTCCTCGTCGATCGTCGCCACCCAGTCGCCGACGGCGCTGGCCATGCCGGCCAGCGTCGCCGCGTGCTGGCCGTAGTTGCGCGACAGCCAGACCGGCCGCACGAAGGCGAACGTCTCGGCCTGGGCCTCGATGGTGCGATCCGATTCGTCGGGACCGCAGTCGTGGACCAGCAGGACTTCGCAGATGACGAAGCGCAGGCCCTCGGGCGTGCGGCGCTCGACAGTCAGCGGTTCGATCTCGGCCATCAGCGTCGGCAGCGTGCGTGCGCCGCGATAGACCGGGATCACCAGCGACACCCGATACAACGGGTCCGCTGGCAGAGGGATGTCCGCCGTCTCGCTGCGAACGTCGCGGTGGGACGGGAGCGTCGTGGTCGGGACGGGGCGGGACGACATGGTTGCGCTTCGCGGGAGACCGGCAAACGGCGCAGCGCGACGAATGGCCGCGCGGCCGTGCCGAAATATAACCAGCACGACCGGCCGATGTCGTGTTCGGCGACTCGATCGCGCGCGGTTTCGGCACGCACGCAACCAAATCGACGGTGCCGGGCGCTGCTCGGCGGCCGTCCGCACGGCCGCTCGAGCACGTCGTCTCGACCGGCGTCCAGCGGTTAAGGCCGGATCCGCTTCGCGACGATCTGTCCGGCGTGGATGGGCAGCATCCACAGCGACGCCGGGTCGAGCTTGAACTGCGCCCGCAGCAGGGCCGTCGACACTGCTCGTCGCCGACTCAACCGATGCACGACGTCCTCCGCGAACTCCAGGCGCAACGTGTCGATCTTCCGGCGGACCAGCCTCCGTTGCGCGTCGGTCAGGTCGAGCACGAGCAGGCGCTTGCGGTACCGCATCTCGTTGTGGATGCGGCGCAGGTAGCCGTCCGTTCCCCATCCCGAGCCGGCGTAGACGTTGACGCCGTAGCCGTAGTGGACCTCGACGTCCGTGGAAAAGCAGAAGCGGGCGCCGGCCCGGGCACAGGCGATCCAGAACAGGTAGTCCTCGCCGGCGCTGTAGAACGCCGCGTCGAAGCGCTGCGCGCGAAAGCGCTCGAAGTCGATCACGACCGTGGACGTGCCGATGACGTTGCCCGCGATGATCTGGTCGAACATGTCGCCGACGTAGCGGCGCAGCGTCGGGGTCGCGGCACCGTCCGCGCTCTCGTCCGCCTCGATCAGCGGATGTGCCGCGACGTCGATGCGGCCTGCGCGCTCGAAGGCGCCGACCGTCTGACCCGGCTGGCACAGGTCGGAAAAATAGAAATCGTGCCCGGCCGCGAGCGCCAGGACGGCATGACGCAGGTGGTCCTCGGTCCACACGTCGTCGGAGTCGAGGAAGGCGACCTGGCGGACCGACGAGTCGAGCGAGTCCAGTGCGCGGTTGCGAGCGGCGGCCGGTCCGCCGTTCGCCTGCAAAATTACCTCGATCGGCAGGCGGGTCGACCCCAGCCGCGCCACTTCGTCGACCGCCGGGACCGGCGAGGCATCGTCGACGACGACCACCCGCACGTCGGCGACGTCGCGCTGCGCCAGCACCGACGCGAGGGCCCGCACGAGCAGGCCCTCCGTGCGCTGGAAATAGGGGATAACGACGGCGAGGGTCATGGGGCTCGCATGCAGGTCAGGCGGCGCCGAGCGCCCGCGACGCTCGCGTATCATCGCCGCCCAGCAAGATACGCGATCGGCCTGGCCGCCGTCGACATCGGCGCGTGATCTTCGCGCGTCCCGCCCGTTTCGTCTTCGCGCTCGGCGCCTGGCGCAGCCCCGTTCGAATCCATCGTCATGGCGAAGCTCACCCGACCGTTCGTCTGCCTGCCATGGGGCATGGACGCGCGTGCCTACCGTCGGCGTTTCGACGAGGGCCGTGAACCGGACGAGTCGCCCTACGGCTTCCACCTCGCGCGGCAGCTCGGCTACGACGTCACCTTCTCCGAGGACGTCCCGCGCGTTCGCAAGAGCCGGGCCGGGGCGTTGCTCGAACGGCTGCTGGTCTTCGACGCGATCCACGTGTTCAGGAACCGGGCGCGGATCGGTCGCGCCGACGTGGTGTGGACGATGCAGGAAGGCGAAGGCCTCGCGGTCGCGTTGCTGATGCGCCTGCGCCTGGTCCCGCAGCGCCCGCTGATCGCCAACGCCGTCTGGATGTTCGACCGCTGGGAGCGCATGCAGCCCGTGCGCCGTCGCTTCTACCGCTGGCTTGCCGGACGCATCACCCGACTGACCGTGCATTCGGACGGCTGCCTGCCGATCTGTCGGCAGGTGCTGCCGGCGACCCGTAGCGAACGCATGTACTTCGGCATCAATCTCGCGACGTTCGCGCTGGCGCCACCGACGCTGGACGAACGCGCCGGTCGCTTGCGCATCGCCGCGATCGGCAGCGACGACACGCGCGACTGGCAGACCTTTCTAGACGCCTTCGGCAACGACGAGCGCTTCACGCTGGTCCTGATCTGCCAGTGGGTACGGGCAGCCGACGTCGCGCGCTATGCCAACTGCACGCTCGTCGCGAAGCCGTCGGCCGCCGACTTCAAGCGCGTCTATGCCGAGGCCGACTTCGTCGCGATCCCGATGCGGCACAACATCTACTCCGGCATCACGGTCGCCCTCGAGGCCACCGCGGTCGGCAAGCCGTTGCTGTGTTCTCGCACCGGCGGCGTGCCGACGTATTTCGACGAGACGGAGGCGTGCTACGTGCCGCCCGGCGATGCGGCGGCGCTCCGCGACGCGGCCTTGTCGCTGTCCGCGTCCGAGCGGCAGGCGATGGTCGTGCGGGCGCAGGCGCGCTTTCGGCGCGACGACTACTCCACGCTCGGACTGATCGGGCGCTACGCGGCGATCACGAAGCAGATCGAAGCCGAGGTCACGGACTGAGCGGAGGACTCTCGGGCGGCGCCTGCCGACGCAGGATCTGCACGTCCGCACCGTGGTCCCACCAGCGCGGGACCGGATAGCGCCGGTACGGTCGATAGCCGTCGAGCGGACCGAAGGTCGCCTGGAACTCGTCGTCGTGCACCCACCACCAGCTCTTGCCCGGCTGCTTCCGGTACGACGGATCGTAGAGATACCAGCCGTTGAATTCGTAGCCGCCGTCGATGCGTTGCGGCGCGACGCCGCCGGCGACGAGATCCTGCAGCGCCGCCCAGCGCACCCGGTTCCACGCGAGGTAGTCGTGCGTGCACACGACCGTGTAGACGGCCGCGAGCGCGATCCCCACCGCGGCGATCGCGACCGGGCCCCGACCGGAGAGAAGGCGTCGCGCTGCGTTCGGCAGCAGTAGCGGACCGGCGAGCACGGCGAGGACGAACAGCGGCAGCAGGTAGCGATCGAACAGCGTGGCCTTGATCGCGATCAGCGCGACGATCACGAAGTACGACACGCCGCAGGCTGCGATCAGCACGCCGCTCGCCAGGACGGGCGATGCCGGTCGCTCGCGCCGCTGCCAGGCGCGCTTCACCAGCCGGGCGAGGCCGCTCGCAAGCGCGACGACGAACGCCGCGGAGGCGAAGACCGTCACCAGCGTCAGCACGGTCCACGACGCGGCCGTCGCAGCGCTCTCAGGCGGCAGGTTGACGCTGCGGACGAAGGTGTCTCCGTTCGTCAACGGACCGATGCCGTAGCGATTGAGCGTGTTGTCGACGAGCGGGAAACGCAGCCCGTAGACGACGTACTGGTGAGCGATCGACGCCGCGACGACGACGGTCGCGACCAGGGTCGTCGTTCGTCGGCGCGAGCGCGGCAGCCACCACACCGCACAGGCCGCCGCGACCAGCAGCGGAGCCGCCATGAAGCCCATGTAGTCGATGACGACGAACAGCGCCATGCGGACTTGCCAGACGAGCAAAGCGCCCGACTCGGGCATCAGCGTCGCGATCGCGCCGCCCGCCGCGGGCTTGCGACCGGTCTCCAGCAGCCAGTACGTGAAGGCCGCGTTCAGCAGCAGGCCGAGCGCGAGCGGCGCGAGCGCGATCGGCAGCGTCTTCCACCGCAGCCCGTAGCGGACCACGTAGCCGGCCGCGAAAGCGCAGAGCACGACGACGCCGAACTGCCGCATCAGCAGGTCGAGCATCGCGAGCGCGATGCCCACGACCAGCAGCCGAGCGGAGTCGCGCTGGAAACCCGCGATCAGCGCGAGCACGGCGCCGAGCATCAGCACGACGAACGGCACGTCCGTCATGAACGTGTTGGACAGCGCGAACCAGATCGGGTCGACGAGGACGGTGAGCGCTGCGAGCGTCGCACCCGTGCGCGATCGCCACGTCAGCCGATACAGCGCGTAGATCTCGAGGCCGCCGATCAACCCGAGTACCAGCGTCGACGCCCGCAGCGTCGTGAAGGAGAAGCCGAACGCTTCGGCGAACAGGGCGCCCCAGTACACCAGCGGTCCGACGTTGGCGCTGGAAAAGCCGTGGACCTCGAAACGACCGTGCTCGAGCCAGTTCCGGACCGCGGCCGCGTAGACCCAGTCGTCGTTGAGCGGGAAGTCGCCGATCGGATTCACCGCGACGACCATCGCGCACCAGACCCCGACGATCAGCAACACGGGGTAGCGGTCGTCCGGGAAAGCCCGCATGCGCATCGATGGTGGGGGTGAACGGTTCGGTGGGGCCGGTCCGGCGGGTCGACAGGAACATTCGCGGCGATTCGAACGACCGTCGGACGGGACGGCATGGTAAGCGACGCGACCGCAAGATGCGTCCACCCTTCACGTATGATCCCGGCCGACGCGATCCGGCACCGGCCGCCCACGGGCTTCGGCGCGGCGCCACCGACGATTCCGTTCGAACGGGATGACTGCACGCACCATGGCTCGATCGATCCTGCGCGGCGCCTACGACCGCGCGTTGCCGCTGGTCGATCGACCGCTCCGTTGCGACGAGCGCGCCGCCGGACGGCAGGCCTGCGCGGACGACATCCGCGTGGCGATCGTCGGGCTGCCCCACTGCACCGGCGAGCTGCGGGCAGCCGCGGTCGACGGGCTGGGACGAGCCCTCATCGCGGCCTATCGACAACGTGGCATCGGACTGCTGGACGATCTGCACGGCACCTTCGCGCTGGCGCTCGTCGACGATCGCCGCGACGAGGTGCTGCTCGCGGTGGACCGCGTCGGCATCGAGACGCTCTGCATCGCCGCCGACGGATCGCGATGGGCCTTCGCGAACGACGCCGGCGCGGCAGCCGCGGCGTTGACGGGGGACGCAGTCGGTCCGTCGAAGCTCGCCGATCTCGACCCGCAGGCGCTCTTCGACTACCTGTACTTCCACTGCATCCCCGGACCGTCGACGGTCTTTCGCGGCGTCACGCGCGTGCTGGCCGGGCACTACGTGCGCATCGACCGGCACGGCATCGCGACGGCGCCCTACTGGTCGCCGTCGTACGTCGAGGATCGGGTGGCGCCGCTCGCCGCGCTCGAGGAAGAATTTCTCGAGACCGTCAAGTCGTCGGTCGCGCGGGCGGTCGAGGGCGCGACACGACCGGGCTGCTTCCTGTCGGGCGGCACCGACTCGTCGACGATCGCCGGCCTGCTCGAAGCGGTCACCGGCACGCCGGCGAACTCGTATTCGATCGGCTTCGATGCCGAAGGCTTCGACGAGATGCGCTATGCGCGGATCGCGGCCCGGCGTTACGGCACGATCCATCACGAGTACTACATCACGCCGTCCGACCTGGTCGACAGCATCCCGAGGATCGCCGCGGCCTACGACCAGCCGTTCGGCAACTCGTCGGTGCTGCCCACCTACTACTGCGCCCGCATGGCCGCGGCCGACGGCGTCGACCGGCTGCTGGGCGGCGACGGCGGCGACGAGCTGTTCGGCGGCAACACGCGCTACGCCAAGCAGCGCGTGTTCGACTACTACGATCGCTCGCCCGGACCGGTCCGCGACGTCGCGCGCGCCCTGCTCGCGCCGGCCGCCTGGCAGGCGGTGCCGCTGGTGCGGAAGGCACGCAGCTACGTGCAGCAGGCCGCGGTCCCGATGCCCGACCGCCTGCAGACGTACAACCTGCTGACCCGGGTCGGCGCCGACGCGATCTTCACGCGCGACTTCCTCGCCACCGTCGATGTCGACGCACCGCCGAGGGCGATGCGCGCCTGGTACGCCAGGGCGCACGCGCGCACGCTGCTCAACCGCATGCTGGCGTTCGACTTCAAGTACACGCTGACCGACAACGACCTGCCGAAGGTCATGACCGCCTGTCGCGTCGCCGGCGTCGACGTCGCGTTCCCGCTGCTCGACGACGCGCTGATCGCCTTCGCCGAACGGCTCGATCCGAAGCTCAAGCTGAAGGGGTTCAAGCTGCGCTGGTTCTTCAAGCAGGCGCTCCGCCACTTCCTGCCGCCCGAGATCCTGACGAAGAGCAAGCACGGCTTCGGCCTGCCGTTCGGCATCTGGCTCGGCCGCGATGCGGGCTTGAAGGCGCTCGCGTTCGACAGCCTCGATGCGCTGAAGCGCCGCGGCATCGTCAGCCCGACCTTCATCGATCGACTGCGGGCCGACCTCCTCGCCGACCACGCGACCTACTACGGCGAACTGGTGTGGGTCCTGATGATGCTGGAGCAGTGGCTCCACGCGCATGCGGCAGGCGGCGCCACGATCGACCGCGGCGAGCGGGATCCGGCCGGGTGAGGATCAAGTTCCTCGACGCGACCTGTCCCCGGCCCTACGACAACGCGGTCCTCCAGGCGACCGGCCTGGGCGGTACCGAAGCCACGGTGATCCGCGTCGCGACCGCGCTGTCGCGACGACATCGGGTCACAGTCCACCAGCACAACCGGCAGGAGGCGACCGTCGAGTCGCCGACGCTGCGCTTCGAGCCGATGGCCACGGTTCGCGACGATCTCCGCGAGGCGGACCACGTCGTCTTCGTGACGAAGGCGCAGGGCCTGGGCGATCTCGCGCCCGACGTGCGCGGCCGGCTGTGGCTATGGCTGCACAACTACCTGGTCGACGAGATCCCGTTCCACTGGACGGACCACCTGCGTCATCGGCTCGGCATCGTCTGCGTCTCGCGCACCCATGCCCGGCATACGCGATCGCGCGTCGCCCGGCACCCGGCCGATCGCGTCACGTTCGGCCGCCTCGGCCGTGCGGGGATCGTCCATCACTACAACCCGATCGACCCGTCGCTGGTGCCGCGGGCGAACGTCGCGCGCGACCCGCACAAGCTCGTCTTCTTCAGTTCTCCGCACAAGGGACTCGAGCAGGTGCTGGCCCGCTTCGGCGAGGCGCACGCGCTGCGACCGGAATTGCGCCTGTTCGTCGCCGACCCCGGGTACTCGAAGGCACCCGCGCTCGAGGGCCTGGGCCGACCGGGCATCGTGCGACTCGGGACGCTGTCGCAGGACGCGTTGGCGCAGCACGTTCGCGAGGCGTGCTGCGTCTTCTATCCGCAGTCCAAGCGGGCGGAGACGTTCGGACTGGTCTACGCGGAATCGAACGCGGTCGGCACGCCGGTACTGGCTCACGACTTCGGGTCCGCCCGTGAAATCCTCTCGGCGGCCAACCCGCCGCTCGACGCGCGCTCCTCGAACGAGGTACTGGCTCGCCTGTCGGCCTGGATCGACGGGGACCGGCCGGTCGTCGCGCCGGACTCGCGATTCTCGATCGCCGCTGTGACCGAGAGCTGGCAGCGCTTCCTCGACGATCCCGACGACTTCGCGCGGCAGCAACGCCGCGACGACGACGTCCCGCCGGTTCGGTGACGGCGCGGGCCATAAGCGTGGCAAAGTCGGCTTCGAAAGCGGCGTCGGCGGTGGACAGCCTCACGCGGCTTGGTCCCTTGCGTCGCGGCGGGCGAGGGCCAGGCGGAACGTCTCGATCCAGCCGGCAATTTCGTCCGGGCGGGTTTTCAGGGCGATGCGGTTTACGATCAGGCGGGAGGATACCTCAGCGATGACGTCCGTTTCCACCAGGCCATTGGCTTTCAAGGTCCCGCCGGTCTGCACCAGGTCGACGATCAGGCGGGACAGGCCCAGGCCGGGGGCAAGTTCCATCGAGCCGTTCAGGGCGACGATCTCGGCCTGCACGCCGCGGGCGGCGAAGTGCTTGCGGGTGACGTTGG
>CAHJXF010000064.1 GCA_903644065.1 Betaproteobacteria bacterium | reverse complement strand
GGCCGCCGCCGGCAGCGCGACGCACGACCGCGTGTTCAGCCGCCGGCCGGCGGGGCGTTGCGCGCGTTCTCCGCCTCCTGCAGCGCGCGCCACATCACCTTGCCGGTGCCCGACTTGGGCAGCGCGTCGACGAACTCCACGATGCGCGGGATCTTGTAGGCGGCCATGTGGTCGCGGGCCCACGCGACGATGGCGTCGGCCGTCTCCGGCGTGGCCGCGCCGCCGCGCGCGACGATCAGCGCCTTGACCGTCTCGCCGCGGTACGGGTCGGACGTGCCGATGATGCAGGCCTCCTGCACCAGCGGGTGCCGGTACAGCATCGCCTCGACCTCGGCCGGCCACACCTTGAAGCCCGACGCGTTGATCATGCGCTTCAGGCGATCGACCATGAAGAAATACCCGTCCTCGTCGATGCGGCCGAGGTCGCCGGTGCGAAAGAACGTCTTGCCGTCCAGGGTGAAGAAGGCGGCCCGGGTCTTCTCCGGATCGTTCCAGTAGCCCTGGAACACGCCCGGGCCGTGCGTGACGATCTCGCCGGTGGCGCCCTGCGGCTGCTCGACCAGCGAGTCGGGATCGACGATGCGCGAATCCGTGTCGCAGATCGGGATGCCGAGGCATTGCTTCTTGGTGCGCGACGGGGGATTGGAGTGCGACGCGGCGATGGTCTCGGACAGCCCGTAGCCCTCGATGAAGTCGAGGCCCCAAAGATCCTTGACCTTCTGCGCGACGGCCTCGGGCATGGCCGCGCCGCCGCCCGACAGGTAATCGATGCTCGACAGGTCGTAGCTGGCGATGTCCGGGTGCGCGAACAGGTCGATGATCATCGTCGGGATGCAGGTCCAGTTCGTCACGCGATTGCGCGCGATGGCCTCGGCCGCGAGGTGACGGTCCCAGCGCGGCAGCACCACGTTCGCGCCGCCGGCGAAGATCAGCGTGTTCATCGCCTGCATGCCGGTGACGTGGAACATCGGCACGACGCCGAGCGACACCGTGTCGGGCCGTACCCGGCCCCACAGGGCGCCGAAGTACATCACGTGCATCACCGAGCGATGGGTATGCACGCAGCCCTTCGGCTTGCCGGTCGTGCCCGACGTGTACGGCATCACGCACCAGTCGTCGGGGCCGGCGAGCGCGGGACCGGGCTCGCATGCCGCGGCGACCGCATCGCGCCAGCGCGTGACCCGGCCCGTCGGCTCGACGGCGTGCGGCGCCCGCACGAAGTCGGGCAGCACGAGATCGGTGGTGCCGGTCAGCGCTTCGGAGTAGGCGCCCACCAGCGCGTGCTGCAGCGTCTCGATGCCGTCCGGCTGGCCCTGCATCAGCGGCGCGATGAACGTCCAGGCGTCCTGCGCGCAGAGCACCGTGCGAGCGCCGCTGTCGACGACGTAGTGGCGCAGCTCGTCGGTCTTCAGCATCGGGTTGACCGGCACGACGAAGCCGTCGGCCCGCAGGATCGCGTAGTAGCCGACCACGAATTGCGGGCTGTTCTGGAAATCGAGCAGGACGCGATCGCCCCGCGCCACGCCGCAATGCCGCTGCAGCCAGCCGGCGATCGCATCGACCTGGCGGGCCAGTTCGCGGTAGGTCAGCACCGAGTCGTAGAAGATCACGGCCGGACGATCGGGAAAGCGCGCCGCCGTGACCTCGAGGTTGTACGACAGGCTGGTCGCCGGCAGGTCGAGGTGCCACGGCAGGCCCGGCGGCCAGTACTGCCGATGGACGGGCGACAGCGGGGAAAGGGGCGAGGCCGTGGAGGCCGACTCGACTGCGGACATGGGTCTCCCGATCGGTGAGGTCGGCCCCGGCTCGAAGACCCGGGCTCTGCCTGGAGCGTCGATGTTCGCGCTCGTGAATGCGCGCCATCCGCTTCGCGGCACTGTACTCCCCGGTCCGTGCCCTGTGCCCTGTGCCCGATCCGCGGCTGCGCGCTATTGCACGCGCGGCCCGGCGATGCGCCGCGACCGGCCGATCCGCCAGCAGGCCAGCGCGATCGCCACGCACACGGCCTGTCCGATCGCGAGCCACAGCGCCGATACCGACAGGAACGGAGCAACGATGCCGGCAGCGACCGCGCCCAGCATCGTCTGCACGAACGACTGGCACGAAGCGGCCACGCCGCGATGCGTCGGGAACAGGTCGAGGACCATCAGCGTCACGCCGGGTGCGGTGAGCGACATGCCGATCGTGTAGAAGAAGACCGGCATCACCGACCACGGCACCATCGCCGGCTGCAGCGCGTGATAGGCCAGGTTGACGATCGAGGCCAGGCCCATCAGCACGAAGCCGGCTCGGACCTGGCGACCGACCTTCCAGCGCCCCGCGAGCCGGTTGGCCAGCAGCGCGCCGAGGAAGATGCCGGCCACCGACGGGATGAAGAACCAGCCGAACTCGCGCTGCGAGCGATGCAGGTGCTCGATGATGAACGACGGCGCGGCGGCCACGTAGATGAACAACCCGACGAAGTTGAAAGCCACCGTGCCGGCGTACGCATGGAAGCGCAGCGTGCCGAACACCGATCGATAGCTGTGCCACAGCGAGCTCGCGTTGAACGGCTGGCGCTGGGCGGGCGGCAGGGTCTCGGGCAGCAGGCGCCACGTGGCCCACAGCAGCAGCGACGAGTAGCCGAAGAGGCCGAGGAAGATGGTTCGCCAGTCGAACGCCCCGACCACCCAGCCGCCGAGGATCGGCGCGATGGCCGGCGCGATCGCGAAGATCATCGTCACCAGCGACAGCAGCTTGGTCGCCTCGGCGCCGGCGTAGCGGTCGCGCACAATGGCGCGGCCGACCACGATGCCGGCGCCCGCCGACAAGCCCTGCACGACGCGGAACGCCCACAGGTAGTGGATCGAATGCGCCGACGCGCAACCGAACGACGCGAACACGAAGACCGCCAGCGACACCAGGATGACGATGCGCCGGCCGAGCGCGTCCGACAGGGCACCGTGCCACAGGATCATGAAGGCGAAGGCCAGCATGTACGCGGTCATGGTCTGCTGCACCTGGATCGCCGGGACGCCGAGCGAGCGCTCGATCTCGGGAAAGGCCGGCAGGTAGGTGTCGATCGAGAACGGTCCCAGCATCGCCAGCGCGGCGAGGATGATCGCGAGGCGCGTGCGGCTCGGGATCGCGACGACCTTCGGCGGCGACTCCGCGCGCTGCCCGGCCACCCGATCGGCCTGCGCTTCGGCGCTGTTGGTCCCCGTGCCGAAGGCGGCCGCATCGAGCGACGGCGGGTCCATCACGCCGGCTCCCAGCATGCTGCGGATCTGGTCGGGGTCGGCGGTCGGCTCGTCGTCGGCGGGCGACGGCTTCGAGGAAACGGTGGGCGGCATGGAAGCGAGTCGAATCTATGCGGCGGTGTCGATGTCGCATGCTAACGCGCGGGCCGGGCGGGACGCTCGGCCGGTCACCGATGCGCGCATCATGCCGCCTCGTGAACGGAGATTCGCATGGCACTCGACGCGGTCAAGGCGCTCGTCTTCGACGTGTTCGGCACGGTGGTCGACTGGCGCGGCAGCATCGTCCGCGAGGTCGATGCGCTGGCCGCGGCGCTCGGCCGACGGGTCGACTCGAGCGCCTTCGCCGACGCGTGGCGCGCGGGCTACCAGCCGGCGATGCAACGGGTGCGGACCGGCGACCTGCCGTGGCTGCGGATCGACGCGCTGCATCGGCTGATCCTCGACGGCCTGCTCGACGACTTCGGCTGGACGGTCCTCGACGAAGCCGCGCGCGATCGGCTCAACCGCGTCTGGCATCGACTCGACCCGTGGCCCGATGCGGTCGCCGGGCTGACGCGGCTCAAGCGGCGCTATGTGATCGCGCCGCTGTCGAACGGCAACTTCTCGTTGCTGACGAACCTGGCCAAACGGGCCGGCCTGCCGTGGGACTGCGTGCTCTCGGCCGAGCTGTTCCGTCATTACAAGCCGGATGCCGAGACCTATCTCGGCGCCGCCGACCTGCTCGGCCTCGCGCCGCACGAAGTGATGCTGGTGGCCTGTCATCCGAGCGACCTGCGCGCGGCGAAGGCAGCGGGCATGCGAACCGGCTACGTCGCGCGGCCCGACGAGAACGGCACCGGGCGATCGCCGCCGTTCGAGCCGCACGAGTTCGATTGCACGGCCGACGACTTCGTCGATCTCGATCGACGCTTGGGTGGGGAGGATTGAGCCGGATTGAGGAAACTACCGACGCGCGATCGACCGCCGGTCTCTACACTGCGTTCCCTCGACGACCGCAGTCGTCGCGACGAATCACGGACGCGCTGCCGAGGAGACCGTCGATCGAATGCCCGCTTCGAGGCGTCAACGACGAACACGGCGAATGGTTCGGCGCCGCTCGGTGACCGGGTTCGGTGCTTTAGCGTGGTGCCCGTCTGAGCGGGAAGCGTGGGTCCGCACGATTGTCGCGGCGTACGGCGCCTGTCCCGCGGTTGATCGACTCGTCATACGGGCGTCCGCTTCGCCGCATCGGACCGGGCGCGCGTGACGTCCGACGGGACGATGGTCCGGGGCCGCCTCGTCGCAGCCGCACCGCCTTCCGCCCGGACTTGTTCGGATTCGAGGCGCGGCATGCTCGCCACCAGGTCCGCGAACCGCTCGTTCTGCACCACCACGTGATGGCGCACGGCTTCGGCCGCTCGCCCGGCGTCACCCGCGACCAGTGCATCGATGATCGCCTGGTGTTCCTCGAACGATCGACCGATCCGGTCGCGAACCCGCAACTGCAGACGGCGATAGGGTCTGAGCTTGCGTTGCAGGGCGATCGCCTGCTCCGCGAGGAAGACGTTGTGGGAGCCCGCGTAGATCGCGAAGTGGAAGCCTTCGTTGGCATAGAAATAAGCGTCGCTGTCCTTGGCCCGGGCGGCGACGCGGCACTCCTCGTGCGCCTTTCGCAGCGCGGCCAGGTCGCCGTCGCTCATGCGGCGCGCCGCCAGCCGGGCGCACATCGACTCCAGTTCCGCCATCACCTCGAACATCTCGACCAGCCGTTGGGGCGTGAGCTGGGCCACGACCGACCCGCGATGCGGCCGGTTCTCGAGAACGCCCTGGCCGACCAGCAGCCGGAGGGCCTCCCGGATCGGCGTTCGCGAGACCCCGAAGCGGGCAGCCAGTTCGCTTTCGTCGAGCTTGACGCCCGGCAGCAGCCGGCCGGTCGCGATCTCCTCTTCGATGGCCTCGCGCAACTGTTGCGGCCCCCGCTCGGCCATCGGCAGGGGAGTCGGCTTGCTGTTCGGTGGACGGGTAGGCATAGGCGGCGAATCGGACGGCGAAGACCGACCGGACGCGCTCGGATGGACGGTGGACTTCATTGTAGGAGAGCGGGGATGCATCGGGACATACCCTCGCATGACCATGAACCTGCGCACAGGCTTTGGAGACTTGTATACACTCGTCCTGAAATATTATCCATGCGGCTAACGTGCCTTTGGAGGAGACGACATGAAGAAGCGGGTGGTGGTAACCCTGGCGTCCCTGTTGCTGGGTGCGTGCGGCGGCAGCGACGATGGCACGCCGCCAGCCGCCCCCGTGGCGACCGTGCAGGCCGCAGCGGGAAAGATCGATCGCTTCGAGATTCTCGCGTCCGCCGACGCTTACGGCGGCGCGACGCCTGCCGGCGCGGCAGGCCCGTACACGGTGATCACCGGCGTCGTCCACGGCAAGCTCGACCCCGCTGCGGCGGACAACGCCGGCATCGTCGACCTGGGCAATGCGCCGGTGGGCAGCGATGGCATGGTCTCGTACACCACCGACGTGGTGATCCTCCGCCCGAAGACCGCCGCGACCGCGCGCCGCGTGCTGTTCTACGACGTCGTCAATCGGGGCAGCAAGCTCGGCCAGGGGGCGTTCGTCGGCGGCGGCGCGCTGGCGGCCGGTACGGCACCGGACGCGACCTTCCCCTCGCTGCTGCGAGCGGGATACACCGTCGTCTGGAGCGGCTGGCAAGGCGGTGTCGCGCAGAGCGGCGCGGGAGCGACCGCGGCGCTGGGGGTGAGCTTTCCGACGGCCGTCAATCGCGATGGAACAGCCATCACGGGACTCAGTCGCGAGGAGTACGTGCCTGACTTCGCCGGAGGGACGACCATCCCCCTGACCTATCTGCCCGCCTCGCAGACCGATCGTTCCGAAGTCACGTTTACGGCACGGCAGAGCTGGTTGAACGCGGCGGGGCAGGAAGACTACGCATCGCCGGCGTCGGTCGTGACGACGTGGAACTACGTGACCAACGCGGACGGCTCGGTCTCGGTCCAGTTCACGCCGCCCGCGACCGTGCCCGCACCGAACGGGAGCAACGTGCCCCCCGACGCCGGCACGATCTACACGTTCGTCTATCGCGCCAAGAACCCGCTGGTCAACGGCATCGGCTTCGCGGCCGTGCGCGACCTGATCGCCTTCCTGCGCAACACGTCCACGGACGCCAGCGGCGCCGCGAACCCGCTCAACGATCTCAAGGCCGCTGCCTGTGCGGCCGGCAGCGGTTGCGCAGCGAACCCAACGACCAACTTCGACGTTGCGATCGGCGAGGGCATCTCGCAGTCCGGCCGCTTCATGCGTGATTTCCTGTACCAGGGCTTCAACAAGGACGCGACCGGCCACAAGGTCTTCGACGCGATGATGCCGATCATTTCCGCCGGACGCCGCACGTGGACCAACGTGCGCTTCTCGCAGATCGGCCGCTGGTCCAAGGAGCACGAGGACCACTTCATGCCGGGTGACCAGTTCCCCTTCACCTACGCCGTCACCACCGATCCGGTGAGCGGGGCCAGCGACGGTCTGCTGAAGAACTGCGGGCTCACCAACACGTGTCCGAAGATCATGCAGATCGACGGCGCCTACGAGTGGTGGGGTGGACGCGCGTCGCTGGTCGTGACCGACGGTGCCGGTCACGACATCACGCTGCCCGACAACGTGCGCTACTACCTCGTGTCGGGAACCCAGCACGGCGGCGGCGCCGGTGTCGCGACAGGGACGGTCACGCAGCCGATCGCCGGCAGCACCTGTCAGTTCGCCGCGAGTCCCGTGTCCGAGACGCCGGTCGAGCGCGCGCTGATTCCGGCCCTCGAGCGCTGGGTCGTCGGCAACACGGCCCCTCCACCGTCGCAGTACCCGACCGTCGGCAACGGCACGCTGGTCGCCAGCGATCGAGCATCCGTCGGCTTCCCGGACCTGTCCAACGTGCAGGTGCCGAACGGTGCCGCTGCGACACCGGTGGCGGCCTCCCTCGCCTATCGAGGTCTCGTCAATCAACTGTTCGTCACCAATTACGCGAACGCCGCGCCGGTCGTCGACGTGACGAAGCCGTATACGGTGCTCGTGCCGAAGGTCGACGGCAACGGTAACGAGATCTCCGGCATCCGCGTGCCCGAACTGGCGGTCCCGCTCGGCACCTACCTGGGCTGGAACCTGCGCGGCAGCGGCCATGCGGCGGGCGAGGTCTGCCAGTTCACCGGTTCCGCCATCCCGTTCGCCACCGGCGCCGCCACCAAGGCGGCGACCGACCCGCGCACGACGCTCGCGGCGTTGTATGCGAGCCGCGCGGACTACCAGGCCAAGTTCGGTGCCGCCGCCGATGTGCTGGTCGCGAACGGCTACCTGACGGCGCTCGACGCTACCTATGTCTACAAGGCGGGCGCTGCATCGATCTCCCCGGCGCTGATTCCGGCGCCGTGACGATCAGGGTCCGTTCGGGTGGACGATGGCGTGGCGCGGGCGTACTGGCGATGCTGGTCGTCGTCGGTGCCACGAGCGCGGGGTGCGGCAGCGGCGGCGACGGCTCTTCTGGCAGCGCATCGACCGCGACCGGCGGCCCGCCCGCCGCCACGCCACCGGTGGCAGCGGGCAGCGACTATCCGAGAAGTCTCGTCCTCGGGCTCGATGGTCCGCAGGACGTGCTCTACACGCCAGCCGCCAGTACCGCGACGCAGGCTTCGGTGACGGCGACGACGTCCTCCACGCTGTTGCGAAGCGGCACGACCGCCGTGCTTGCCGAGCACGTCGACCCGGCGCTCGCGGGTCTGCGCGTGATCTGCGTTTCCGGCAACGGCGAAAGCACCAACGTCGTCACCCGCATCGATCCGGGCGTGATCGCGGAGAGTGCCGCGGTTCTCCTCGACAGCCGCTGGAGCGCGATCGATCCGGTCGCCGCCTGGTCGAACGCCGTAAGTGCGGCCGGTGTGCTGACCGGCTGGCAGAACTGCGGCGTCAAGCCGGAAGGTGCGCCGTCGCCGTCGTCACGGCTGCGACCGCAGTCCGACCGAAGCTACAGCGAGGACGTCTACGACGGCAATCCCGGGACGACGTTCAACACCGTCCTGCAACGCGTGCCGGCCGCTACCGTGGCCGCCATGTTGTCCGCTGCAGGCTATCTCACCATCGACGATCCGACGCGGCGGCTGCGACTGACGTTGCGGGCCTATGCGGACACGTCGGGCAACACGATCTTCGTCGAGACCGGCGTTCCCGCACCCGACGCGTCGGGCGCGACGCGCGGTTTCATCTCCCTCTACACTCGAACGCCCGGATGACGCCGCCACGCCACCCGACGCGCGCGCGATCTTCGCGTCCGACTTCGAGGCCGCGGTTCGCGGTCGTCGCCGTTCCCGATTCTGCCGATCGGGCATTCGCCCCATGAATTGCGCCGGTCGAGCAGCGACTGAATAACAGGAGACAGCGATGGATCAAAAGCGTCGAACCGTCTTGGCAGGATTGGCTGCGCTTCCCGCGGCGGCGTGGGTTTCGTCGGCCAGCGCCGCCGAGCCGCTCAAGATCTCGCACCAGTTCCCGAGCGGCAGCGACACCAGCGGCGACTTCCGCGACCAGTTGTGCCGGCGCTTCGCCAGCGAGGTCGAGAAGAAGAGCGGCGGCGCGATGAAGGCGCAGGTGTATCCCGGCTCGTCGCTGATGAAGGTCAATTCGCAGTTCTCGTCGATGCGGAAGGGCGCGCTCGACATGAGCTTGGTGCCCATCTCGTATTCGGGCGGCGAGGTGCCCGAGGTCAACATCGGCCTGATGCCGGCGCTGGTGCCGAGCTACGAGGTGGCGTCCGCCTGGAAGACGGCCGACGTCGGCAAGCAATTCCAGCAGATCGTCGACGACAAGGGCGTCGTGATCGTCAGCTGGATCTGGCAGGCCGGCGGCGTCGCCAGCCGCAGCCGGGCGCTGGTCGCGCCCGAGGATGCCAAGGGCATGAAGGTGCGCGGCGGCAGTCGCGAGATGGACATGGTGTTGAAGGAGGCCGGCGCCTCGGTGATCTCGCTGCCGTCCAACGAGATCTACGCCGCAATGCAGACCGGCGCGATGGAGGCGGCGATGACGTCGTCGACCAGCTTCATCTCGTTCAAGCTCGAGGAGATCGCCAAGCACCTGACCACCGGCCGCAACAAGGCCTACTGGTTCATGCTCGAGCCGCTGATGATGTCGAAGGAGGTCTTCGCGAAGCTGCCGAAGAATCAGCAGGACATCGTGATGTCGACCGGCGCGGAACTCGAGGCCTTCGCCACGCAGGCGGCCAAAGCCGACGACAAGCTGGTCGCCGAGGTCTACGGCAAGGCGGGCGCGAAGATCTACGACATCGACGAGCCGACCGTGAAGAAGTGGCAGGCCATCGCGCGCGCCACCGCGTGGAAGGACTACGCGGACAAGAACGACAACTGCGCGAAGTTGATGAAGGCCGCGCAGGCGCTGTTGTGATGCCCGGCTCGACGCTGCGTTCGAAGGCGCCGTGACGGACTTGTCGTGAAGCCGGTCGAGACCGAGGAGTTCGTCGAGCTCGCGCATCCGCGATCGCCGATCGATCCGGCCCTGCCGGCGTGGCTGCGGCCGGCCGCCCGGGGCCTGATGCAGGTCAATCGATTGATGGTCGGCATCGGCATGATCGCGGCGCTGGCCGCGGCGCTGGTGCTGACGTCGAGCGTGGTGTCGCGCTATGTGATGCACGCGTCGACCGACTGGCAGGACGAGACCGCGGTGTTCTGCCTGGTCGGCGCCACGTTCCTCTGCGCCGCCTACGTGCAGTCGCTGCGCGGCCACGTCGGGATCGAGGCGCTGGTCACCGTTCTGCCGGCCGGGGTCAATCGCTTTCGCCTGCTGCTGGTCGATGCGATCTCGCTGGCGTTCTGCCTGTTCTTCGCGTGGAAGTCGTGGGCACTGTTCCACGAGGCCTGGGTGGACGGCCAGACGACGTCGTCGAGCTGGGCGCCGCCGCTGTCCATCCCTTACGGCCTGATGACGGTCGGCATGGCGCTGCTCTGCCTGCAGCTCGCGATGCAGGTGATGGCCGACGGTAACCGGGTTCGCCTGCGGTCTTCGAACGCTCCCTAACGAACGTACGTTAGATGTTGCCAAACGTTTGTTAGGGACGCTCTTGTACATCCTTTGTTGCAGCCACCTCGCCTCGAGCAGCGCCCGATCGTCGAGCGGCGGGCGGCCCTGCAGGAGGCACCTCCGGGTGAGCGTCCCGAGATGAGCGTCCCGGCATGAACGTCCCGACATGAGCGTCCCGGCATGAACGTCCCGACATGAGCGTCCTCGCGATCGGGCTGCTGTTCACGGCAGTCACCTTGCTCGTGATGTTCTCCGGCGTCCCGATCGCGTTCGCGCTCGGCTCGGTCGCCGCGGTCTTCATGTTCTTTCTGATGCCCGCGTCGTCGCTCGACACCGTGACGCAGAACGTCTACGAGGAGATGTCGAGCATCACGCTGCTGTCGATTCCGCTGTTCATCCTGAAGGGCGCCGCGATCGGCAAGTCGCGCGCCGGCCAGGACCTGTACGCGGCGATGCACGTGTGGATGAACCGCGTGCCCGGCGGCCTCGGCATCGCCAACGTGTTCGCGTGCGCGCTGTTCGCCGCCATGGCCGGCTCCAGCCCGGCCACCTGCTCGGCGATCGGCAGCGCCGGCATCCCGGAGATGCGCAAGCGCGGCTACTCGCCGGGCTTCGCGGCCGGCATCATCGCCGCCGGCGGCACGCTCGGCATCCTGCTGCCGCCGTCGATCACGATGATCCTGTACGCGGTGGCGGCCGAGCAGTCGCTGGCCCGCCTGTTCCTTGCCGGCATCGGGCCGGGACTGCTGCTGGTGGCGCTGTTCGCGACCTACGCGGTGTTGCGCTATCGCAGCGAGCATGCGGCCGCGGTCCGCGCGTTCGCGGGGTCCGGCACGCAGTCCGCGCTGCTCGCCGACGAGCGCTTCACGATGGCGCAGAAGGTCGAGATGCTGCCGCGCGTGGTGCCATTCGTGCTGCTGCTGGTGGGCGTGATGGTGGCGCTCTACGGCGGCTTCGCGACGCCGTCGGAGACGGCGGGTCTCGGCGCCGTCCTCGCCCTGGTGCTGATCGCGATCGCCTACAAGGTGTGGCGGCCGCGCGACCTGAAGCCGATCCTCGCCGCGACGCTGAAGGAGTCGACGATGCTGATGCTGATCATCGGCATGTCGCTGCTGTTCTCGTACGTGATGAGCTACCTGCACATCAGCCAGGAGGCGGCCGGCTGGATCGTGGGGCTGCAGCTGTCGCGCTGGTTCCTGCTGGCCACCGTGCTGGGCCTCGTGATCGTGCTGGGTTTCTTCCTGCCGCCGGTCAGCATCATCCTGATGCTCGCGCCGATCGTGCTGCCGCCGCTCAAGGCGGCAGGCTTCGACCTGATCTGGTTCGGCATCCTGATGACGATCGTGATGGAGACGGGGTTGATCCATCCGCCGGTGGGGTTGAACCTCTTCGTGATCCGCAACATCGCGCCGGACATTCCGTTGTCGGCGGTGATCCGGGGGGTGTTGCCGTTCGTGGGATTGATGTTCTTTGCGATTCTGCTGATCTGTCTGGTGCCTTCGATCGCGACGGGGTTGCCGAACGTCGTGATGGGGGTGCCGAAGTGACGTCGCTGGCCGGTTGGGCAGCGGCTTCGCCGTCGACCTCGACCTCGACCTCGACCGCGTTTCGCCTCGCGGCGACTGACTTTCTTTGTCTTGCCAAAGAAAGTCAGCAAAGAAAGGTGCGCCTCGACGCTGCCCCGACCCTGCGGGCCGGGGTTCCCGGTCGCAGGCCGTGCGAGGCGGCCGTGCCCATAACTCGCTGCGCTCAGACAATGGGCGCTCAAGAGATCCGCCTCGCACGGCTAGCGATCGGCAGCGCCGAATGGCAGGAAGGTCAACGGCGAATTTGCGTCGACCGCCGTGTGTTCCTCGATCGAGCGATTTACATCGTTCGATCCGGTTTGACCTCCTTGCCGTTCGACACAACGACCTGGCAACGATTGCGCGCCCGGATTGCCTCGCAGCACGCGCCCGTTGGAGGACGGACGCGTCGCGCGAACGCTTGGCCGTTGACCTCGATGCCGTTCGACGCTGCCGAGGATCGTGGGTGGGGGGCGGATCGTTTGAGCGCCCCTTGTCTGAGCGCAGCGAGTTTGGGGCGCGGCCGCCCCGCACCCGCGATCCTCGGGAACCCCGGCCCGCCGGGCCGGGGCAGCGTCGAGGCGCGCCTTTCTTTGCTGACTTTCTTTGGCAAGGCAAAGAAAGTCAGTCGCCGCGAGGCGAAAGCCGTTGACTGTGAATCGAAACGAACCCCATGACCGAACCCCGCTCATGGACCACCCAGCGCGCCTCCCGCGAAGCCCGCCTGGCACGCGCGAAGCCCTTTTGCAACGGCAAGCACGTCGATGCCGACCGCATCGGCCCGCTGCTCGAGGCCCTGCTCGAACCCGGCGACCGGGTCTGCCTCGAAGGCAACAACCAGAAGCAGGCCGACTTCCTCGCCAAGGCCCTCGCGTCGCTCGACGCGAGTCGCGTCCATCACCTCCACATGCTGCAGTCGGTCATCGCGCTGCCGGAGCATCTCGACCTGTTCGAGAACGGCATCGCGGCGAAGCTCGATTTTTCGTTCAGCGGTCCGCAGGGCGCCCGCATGGCGCGGCTGGTCGGCGAGAAGAAGGTGGCCATCGGCGCCATCCATACCTACCTTGAATTGTTCGCCCGCTACTTCGTCGACCTGACGCCGCACGTCGCGCTGATCGCCGCGCAGGCGGCCGATCGAGAAGGCAACCTCTACACCGGTCCCAACACGGAAGACACGCCCGCCATCGTCGAGGCCACCGCGTTCAAGAGCGGCATCGTCGTCGCGCAGGTCGACGAGGTGGTCGAGCGGTTGCCGCGCGTCGACATCCCGTCCGACTGGGTCGACTTCTACGTAGCGAGTCCCACGCCGCACTACATCGAGCCGCTGTTCACGCGCGACCCCGCGCTGATCTCCGAGATCCAGGTGCTGATGGCGATGCTGGTGATCCGCGGCATCTACGCCGAGTACGGCGTGCAGCGCCTCAACCACGGCATCGGCTTCGACACCGCCGCCATCGAACTGCTGCTGCCCACCTACGCGGCCGACCTCGGCCTGAAAGGCAGGATCTGTCGCCACTGGGCGCTCAACCCCCACCCGGCGCTGATCCCCGCCATCGAGGCGGGCTTCGTCGAGTCGGTGCATTCGTTCGGCTCGGAGCTCGGCATGGAGCGCTACATCGCGGCGCGGCCCGACGTGTTCTTCACCGGCGCCGACGGGTCCATGCGCTCCAACCGCGCGTTCTGCCAGGCCGCCGGTCACTACGCCTGCGACCTGTTCATCGGCTCGACGCTGCAGATCGATCTCGCGGGCAACAGCTCGACCGCGACGGTCGATCGCATCGCCGGCTTCGGCGGCGCGTCCAACATGGGCGCCGACGCGCGCGGTCGGCGACATGCGAGTCCCACCTGGCTCAAGGCGGGCCGGGAGGCGGGTTCGTCCGGCGCCATGCCGCGCGGTCGGAAACTCGTCGTGCAGACCGTCGAGACGTTTCGCGAGCACATGGCGCCGGCCTTCGTCGAGACGCTCGACGCCTGGACGCTCGCCGAGACGGCCGGCATGGCGCTGCCGCCGGTGATGATCTACGGCGACGACGTGTCGCACGTCGTGACCGAGGAAGGCATCGCCAACCTGCTGCTGTGCCGCGACGCCGGCGAGCGCGAGCAGGCGATCCGCGGCGTGGCGGGCAACACGCCGGTGGGCCGGGCG
>CAHJXF010000063.1 GCA_903644065.1 Betaproteobacteria bacterium | reverse complement strand
CGGGGCGCTGCGCGGCATCGTGCTCATGTCAACCTTCGACGACGCCCCCGACGGTGGTGTTGAAGCCACCGTCGACATACGTGATCTCGGCCGTCACGCCGGCCGCCAGGTCCGACAGCAAAAAGGCCGCGACGTTGCCGACGTCGTCGATCGTCACGTTGCGGCGCAGCGGCGCATGCGTGGCGACGAAGTCCAGGATGCGGCCGAAGCCCTTGATGCCGGACGCCGCCAGCGTCTTGATCGGGCCCGCCGAGATGCCGTTGACGCGGATGCCCTTGCCGCCGAGCGAGCCGGCGAGGTAACGCACGCTGGCTTCGAGCGAGGCCTTGGCCAGGCCCATCGTGTTGTAGTTGGGCACCGTGCGATCGCTGCCCAGGTAGGTCAGCGTCAGCAGCGCGGCGCGGTCGCGCAGCAGCGGCAGCGCGGCCTTGGCCAGCGCCGCGAAGCTGTAGGCCGAGATGTCGTGCGCGATGCGGAAGCCTTCGCGCGACAGGCCGTCGAGGAAGTCGCCGGAGATCGCCTCGCGCGGCGCGAAACCGATCGCATGGACGATGCCGTCGAAGGCGGGCCAGTCCTTCGCGAGGTCGGTGAACAGGTTCGCGATGTCGTCGTCGCTGCCGACGTCGCAGGTGTAGATCAGCGTCGAGCCGAACTCGGCGGCGAAGCCCACCGTGCGTTCGCGGAAGCGTTCGCCGACGTAGGTGAACGCGAGTTCGGCGCCCTCGCGACGGCACGCGCGCGCGATGCCGTAGGCGATCGAGCGGTTCGACAGCACTCCGGTGACGAGGATGCGTTTGCCGGCGAGGAAGCCCATGAATGCTCCGGTGGGGATGGATCGCGATCGAGCGTGCGCATCGCGCGTTCGATCGAAGTGTCCTCGACGGGACCGCGCGCCGGCCCGTCGCCGAGGCGTCCATCGAGCGGGACGGCAGTATATGCAAAGGGGCGGATCGGCGCCCGCGTCGCCCGGCTTTGCGGTCCGACGCGAAATCCATGCAGAATGCGGTTGCGAGACATTCGTCCTGGCTTGCTTCTCGCTTGTGAGAACGGCCCTCGATGCGCCTGCCCGAGGTCAGGCCGAGAGGTCCGACGGCGCGGATCGACCTTCCTTGAACGGACCGATGGGCAACGGCAGCCGCCGTGTCGTCACTGGAGTGCGCGCGATGAACGACGGATCGACGAACGACGAGCGCCGCGCGGAAAGCGGGCTGCGGCGCCTGCGGGCGATCGTCGGGATGGCGTCGGCGCTGGTCGTCGCCGCCTGCGGCGTCCCGAACAATCCCAACCCGCCCGGGTCGGAAGCTACCAACACCTACTTCACGAGCTACCAGGAGTCGTCGCCGAAATATCTCGACCCGACCAGTTCGTACAGTGCCAACGAGACGCCGATCACCTACGAGGTGTACGAGCCGCCGCTGCGCTATCACTACCTGAAGCGTCCGTTCGCGCTCGAGGGCCGTGCGGCCGAGGCGGTCCCGATGCCGCGCTACCTCGACAAGGACGGCCGCGAGCTGCCGGCCGATGCCCCGGGCGAGACCGTGGCCGAGAGCGTCTACGACGTCCGGATCCGGAAGGGCATCCTGTTCGCGCCGCACCCGGCGTTCGCGAAGAACGCCGACGGCACGCCCGTCTACGCCGACCTGAAGGCGTCCGACGTGGCCGACAAGTTCGCCATCGGCGACTTTCCGAAGACCGGCACTCGCGAACTGGTGGCCGACGACTTCGTGTACGCCATCAAGCGCATGGCCACGCCGCGCGTGAAGTCGTCGTCGTTCTCGATCATGAACGAATACATCGTCGGCATGAAGGACTACGCCAAGCGGGTGCGCGAGGCCGACGCCGCACTGCGAAGGGGCATCCCGGCCACGCAGCGCGACCTGCCGTTCCTCGACTTCCGCGCCATCCCCTTCGAAGGCGCCACCGCGGTCGACGACCACACGCTGCGCATCCGCGTGGTCGGCAAGTACCCGCAGTTCAAGTACTGGCTGGCGATGACCTTCTTCGCGCCGATCCCGTGGGAGGCCGAGGCGTTCTACGCCCAGCCGGGGATGATCGAGCACAACCTGTCGCTCAACTACTGGCCGGCCGGCACCGGGCCCTTCATGGCGACCGAGTACATCGAGAATCGCCGTCACACGCTGGTCCGCAACCCAAACTTCCGCGGCGAGCCCTACCCGTGCGAGGGCGAGCCCGGCGACAAGGCGGCCGGGCTGCTCGACGACTGCGGCAAGACCATGCCGTTCCTCGACAAGATCGTCTTTAACGTCGAGAAGGAAAGCCTGCCGATGAAGAGCAAGTGGCGGGCCGGCTACCTCGACGAGCCGGACATGGACCACCTGACGTGGGGGCTGCAGTTCGACAACGAGGCGCGCGACTCGGACGTGACCGCCCGCGAATTCGCCGACAAGGGCTTCCGCTTCCCGCGCGGCGTGGACGCGAGCAACTGGTACATGGGCTTCAACTGGTGGGATCCGGTCGTCGGCAAGGGCAAGACGCCGGCGGACCAGGAGCGCAACCGCAAGCTGCGGGAGGCATTGCAGATCGCGGTCGACTGGGAGGAGTACTCGGACCTGTTCGAGTCGCAGGGCAAGTCCGGCCTGGCCGCGACCGGTCCGCTGCCGCCGCCGGTGTTCGGCTTCCGTGCAGGCGAGCAGGGGATCAATCGCGTGGCCTACGACTGGAAGGTCGAGAACGGCCACGGCCGCGCGGTGCGGAAGCCGCTGTCGGTGGCGCTGAAGCTGATGGAGGAGGCGGGTTATCCGGGCGGGCGCGACGCGAGGACCGGCCAGCCGCTGGTGATGAACTACGACTACCAGCGCGTGCCGACGCCGGAGCTGCGTGCGGAAATCGACTGGGTCATCAAGCAGTTCGGCAAGCTCGGCGTCCAGCTCGAACTGCGCGCCACCGACTACAACCGTTTCCAGGACAAGATGAACGCCGGGTCGGCCCAGATCTTCTGGTGGGGCTGGGTCGGCGACTATCCCGACGCGGAGAATTTCCTCTTCCTCCTGTACGGCCCGAATTCGAAGGCGTTGACGAAGGGGCAGGGCGAGAACGCGGCCAACTACCAGAACGACGACTACGACCGGCTTTACGAGAAGATGCGCTACATGGACGACGGCCCCGAGAAGCAGGCGACGATCGACCGGATGATCGAGATCGTGCGCCACGATTCGCCGTGGCTGTGGGGCTACATCCCGTACTCGGTCGGCTCGTACCAGCCGTGGACGCACGACGCGAAGCCGACGCAGATGGTCCGCGACATCCTCGAGTACCGTCGCATCGATCCGGCGATGCGGGCCGACCTCGTCGCCCGCTGGAACCCCGCGCACTACTGGCCGCTGTGGGCCATCGCGCTGCTGTTCCTGCTCGGCCTGTGGCCCGCCTGGCGCGCGTTCAAGGCCCGCGAGCGCACCAACGCGCTCGGCGCCCAGGTGCCGTCCTACGCCTCGCCCGCGACCGCCGGCTGATGGCCGCCTTCATCCTGCGGCGGGTGTTGTACGGGCTGCTGATCCTGGTAGGGGTCAACCTGCTGACCTTCGTGCTGTTCTTCACCGTCAGTACGCCGGACGACATGGCGCGCCTCAACATCGGCGGCAAGTACATCTCGCAGCAGCAGATCGACGACTGGAAGGTGCAGAAGGGCTACGACAAGCCGCTGCTGTGGAACGAGCGGGCCGGCGGCGTCGGCAAGGCGACCGACACGGTGTTCTGGGAGCGCTCGGTGCGCCTGTTCGCGTTCGACTTCGGCGCCGCCGACTCGGGTCGCGACATCGGCCACGAGATCGCCACCCGCATCGGACCGTCGATCGCGCTGCAGCTGCCGGTGTTCGCGATGACGATCTTCGTGTCGATCGTGTTCTCGCTGGCGATGGTGTTCTTCCGCGGCAGCGCGCTCGACTTCTGGGGGGTCGTGCTGACCGTGGTGCTGCTGTCGATCTCGAGCCTGTTCTACATCATCGCCGGGCAGTTCGTGTTCTCGAAGCTGATGCGCGTGGTCCCGATCTCGGGCTTCGCCGGCGGTGCCGCGCTGGTCAAGTTCCTGGCGCTGCCGGTCCTGATCACGCTGGTCTCGCGGCTCGGCTACGACGCGCGCCTGTACCGCGCGATGTTCCTCGAGGAGCTGTCGCGCGACTACGTGCGCACCGCACGGGCGAAGGGCCTGACCGAGCAGGCGGTGCTGTTCAAGCACGTGCTGCGGAACGCGATGATCCCGGTGATCACCAACGTGTTCACGATCTTCCCGGTGCTGTTCCTGGGCAGCGTGGTGTTCGAGTCGTTCTTCGGCATCCCCGGCCTCGGCAGCTACACCATCGAGGCGATCGGCCAGCAGGACTTCGCCGTGGTCCGCTCGATGGTGTTCCTGGGCGCGATCCTCTACGTGGTCGGCTTCGTGCTCGCCGACGTGGCGTACACGATCGCCGATCCGCGGGTGAGGCTGGCTTGAAGCGCGGCGAGCACGACGTCGTCGGTCTCGTCGGCGCCGCATCTGCGGAAATCCGCCGGCGTCGCTCGGTGCACGCCACTGGTGCCCGCGTACGTGGGAACGACGGATGAGGGCGCGTTGCTCGTTTCATTTCCCAACTTCGATCTGATGCCCAAGCTCGTCTATCTCTGGACCGACATCTTCGTGTGGCTGGTCTTCGCGATGACCGCGGTCTACGTCTCGCGCGTGCTCGCCAATACCAACGCGCGGCGCACCTGGAAGCGCGTGTTCGTCGCGCCGACGCCGATGGCGTCGGCCATCGTCCTCGCGGTCTTCGTGCTCGTCGGCATGCTCGACTCGATCCACTTCCGTCCCCGCATCGACAGCGCCCCGGGACACGGCGCGCAGCCGGCGGTCTACTCGGGCGAGACGCTGTCGCTGCTCGATCTCGGCTTCACTTCGTTGCGCGAGGCGCGCGAGAAGACCTATTCGATGCCGCTCGCCTATCGCGGCTTCTCGAAGGAGAGCGTCGAACGGGGCGGTACCACGCTGCGCGATTTTCCGCGCCTGCGCTACGGCGGCCGCCTGCTGGTCGCTCCCGAGCGCGATTGGGCTGGCGACATCGCGGCACGCATCGTGACCGGCGCGGTGATCGGGCTGGTCGTCGCGATGGGGGCGTTGCTTGTGGTCGTCGGCGGCGTGGCGAGCGCCCGTCACGAAGGCATCGTCGCGGCCTGGGCCTGGATGCGCTCGCCGGCGACCTCGATGCCGTGGCGCGCGGTGCACTACACGGTTCTGATCCTCGGCGTGCTGCTCGGCATCCTGCTGTCGCTCGCGTCCGGCTATCACGTGTTCGGTACCGACCTGACCGGCAACGACGTGTTCTATCGGGTCGTGAAGAGCATCCGCACGGCCATCGTGATGGGCGCGCTGACCACCGCGGCGACGCTGCCGTTCGCGCTGGTGCTCGGCATCGTCGCGGGCTACCTGCGCGGCTGGGCCGACGACCTGATCCAGTACTTCTACACCGTGCTGTCGTCGATCCCGGCGGTATTGCTGATCGCGGCGTGCGTGCTGCTGATCCAGGTGTTCATCGACAAGAATCCGCAGCTGTTCGAGACCGGCATCGAGCGCTCGGACCTGAAGCTGCTGTTCCTCTGCCTGATCGTCGGCATCACCGAGTTCGCGACCATGTGCCGGCTGGTGCGCGGCGAGACGCTCAAGCTGCGCGAGCTCGACTACATCCAGGCCTCGCAGGCGTTCGGTGCGGGCGCCGGCAAGATCATGGCGCGCCACGTCATGCCCAACGTGATGCACATCGTGATCATCACGCTGGTGCTCGAGTTCTCGCAGATCGTGCTGTACGAGGCCGTCCTGTCGTACGTCGGCGTCGGGGTCGATCCCTCCATGTCGAGCTTCGGCACGATGCTCAATCTCGCGCGCTCCGAGATGGCCCGCGACCCGATCGTGTGGTGGAACCTCGCCACCGCCTTCGTCTTCATGCTCGGGCTGGTGCTGGCGATCAACCTGTTCTCCGACGGCGTGCGCGACGCCTTCGACCCGCGGGCGCGGACCTGGAAGCCGCGTCGTCCGCGTCGCGGCGTCGCCGGCGAACTGCGTCGCAAGGTCCTCGCGCCGCTGCCGCTGCGCAACCGCGCGAGCCTGACCTCGTGACGAACGACCTCGACGACGATCCGGCGGCGGTCCCGTCGCGCGACGTCCGCCGCCCGCCGTCGCCCGCCGACGATGCGGACCTCCTCGTCGCGGATCACCTGCACGTCGCGCTCGAGTCCGACGCCGGCCTGGTCCGGGCGCTCGACGGCGTGCGACTGTCGGTCGCGCGCGGCGAGACCTTCGCGCTGGTCGGCGAGTCGGGCTGCGGCAAGTCGATGACCGCGATGGCGCTGATGCGGCTGCTGCCGGACAACGGGCGCGTCGACGACGGCTCGGTGACGCTCGACGACGAAGAGTTGCTGGCGCTGCCCGAGTCGCGCATGCGGGAACGGCGCGGCGGCAAGATCGGCATCATCTTCCAGGACCCGTCGACGAGCCTCAACCCGGTGCTGCGGGTCGGCGACCAGATCGTCGAGACCATCGTCACGCACACGCCGCTGCGCGGCGAAGCGGCCCGCGCCCGGGCCGTCGAGTGGTTGGAGCAGGTGGGGATCCCGGAGCCCGAACGGCGCATCGACGACTTTCCGTTCCAGATGTCGGGCGGCCAGAAGCAGCGCGTCATGATCGCCATCGCACTGGCGGCCGAGCCCGAGATGCTGATCGCCGACGAGCCCACCACGGCGCTCGACGTCACCATCCAGGCGCAGATCCTGGAGCTGCTGCGCGACCTGCAGCAGCGTCTCGGCATGGCGATGATGCTGATCACGCACGACCTCGCGGTCGTCGCGCAGATGGCGCATCGCGTCGCGCTGATGTACGCGGGCCAGATCGTCGAGGTGGCCGACGCCGGCGAGTTCTTCGCGTCGCCGCTGCATCCGTACGCGATCAAGCTGTTCGACGCGTTGCCGGAGGCGGGCAAGCGCGACGTGCCGCTCGCGGCCATCCCCGGGACCGTGCCGCCGCTGACGCTCGACTTCCGCTGCTGCCGCTTCGCCGATCGCTGCGCGGCGGCGGTCGACCACTGCCGCACGTACGTGCCGCCGCTGTTCGGCGAAGCGGTCGCGGCGGGCGACGCCGAGGCAGCGCCGCCGTCCATTCGATCGAACGGCGCGCCGGACGCGACGCATCCGGTCCGCTGCTTCATCTACGACCCGACGCTGCCGGATCCGCAGCGGCCGAAGCTGCCAGGACAGGACGCCGTTCCGCGCTCCGCGGTCGCGACGGTCCGGCCGACGACCAGCGCGGCGCCGCTGCTCGAGGTCCGCGACCTGACCGTGCATTTCCCGATCCGGAAGGGTGTGCTTCGCCGCATCGTCGGCCACGTCAAGGCGGTCGACGGGGTGTCCTTCTCGATCGCGCCGGGCCGCACGCTGGCGCTGGTCGGCGAGTCGGGCTGCGGCAAGACCACCACCGGCAAGGCCCTGCTGCAGCTGCTCCGCTCGCAGGCCGACATCGGCGGCACGACGCTGTTCCGCGGCGAGCGCCTCGACCGTCTCGAGGGTCGCGCGCTCCAGCGCATCCGTCCCGGCATCCAGATCATCTTCCAGGATCCGTTCGCGTCCCTCGATCCGCGCATGCGGGTGTCGGACATCCTGGAGGAAGGTCTGATCACGCTGCGGCCCGACCTCGACGCGGGGCAGCGCGCGGCCCGCCTCGCGACGCTGCTCGATCAGGTCGGCATCCGCAACGAGGCCATGCATCGGTATCCGCACGAATTCTCGGGCGGGCAGCGACAGCGCCTGGCGATCGCGCGGGCGCTCGCGGTCGAGCCCGGCCTCGTGGTCTGCGACGAGCCCACGTCCGCGCTCGACGTGTCGGTCCAGGCGCAGATCCTCAACCTGCTGAAGGCATTGCAGCGCGACCTCGGCATCGCCTACCTGTTCATCACGCACAACATCGGCGTGGTCGAGTATCTCGCCGACGACGTGGCGGTGATGGCCGGGGGCCGCATCGTCGAGCAGGGACCGGCCGAACGGGTGCTGCAGCATCCGCAGGAGCTGTACACGCGCACGTTGCTCGCCGCCGTGCCGCGCCTGCGGCCCGCCTGACACGGGCGTCGCGCCTGCGACTCGCCTGACACGGGCGCCGCGCCTGCGACCCGCCTGACACGGGCGTCGGGTCTCGTCGTCCGCTCGACCGGTCGTCCGATTCGCCCGGGACGGCGAGCCGCCCCTCCACTTCGGCGCCTCGCTGCCGATAGAGATTGACGCGAGCCGGAATGGCGCTCGTTCACTCCGGAGTGCACCCGCCCGGCCCCGTCCGGCCCGACCCATGCTGATCGACCGCTCCGAATCCTTCGACCCGTCCCGGGTCCGTCGTTCGACCGACACCAGGCGAGGCGGCCGGGGCGGCGAACGCGACGGGCGATGCGATGCCGACCGGGATGCCGAAGCGGAGCGCCTCGAGGCGCTCGAACGGCTCGTGCTGCTCGACACGCCGCCCGAAGAGGAATTCGACGACCTCGTCCTGCTGGCTTCGCAGGTCTGCGACATGCCGATGTCGCTGGTGTCGCTGGTCGACGGGAGCCGACAGTGGTTCAAGGCGCGACTCGGGCTCGACGTCGCGGAGACCCGTCGCGACGTCGCGTTCTGCAGCCATGCGATCGCCACGCCGAACCACCTGTTCACTGTCCACGACGCCTCGCGCGACGCCCGCTTCGCGAGCAACCCGCTCGTCACCGGCGACTCGGGAATCCGCTTCTACGCCGGCATGCCGATCGTGACCCGCGAAGGACACGCGCTCGGGACGGTGTGCGTCATGGATCGCCAGCCGCGCGTCCTGACGCCGGCCCAGGAACGATGCCTCGAGGCGCTCGCCCGCCAGGCCGCCACGCTGATCGCGCTCCGCGAGCGCGCGACCCAGGCGACCCGTTCGGCGATCGCCCACGCCAGCCGGTCGGCCGAGGCCCTGCAGCAGCACGAGCGCGGGGCGGAACTGCTCGACCTCGTGCTGCGCGGCCGGGACCTGGGCCTGTGGGACCTGGACGTGCCGAGCGGTCGCTGGACCGCGAGCATCCAGGAGCTCGCGCTGCTGGGCTATGCGGACGACCCCGACGCGATCGACGGCGTGCAGTGGCGCACGCTGGTCCACCCCGAGGACCAGGCGCTCACGACGTCGTCGATGGAACCCCACCTGCGAGGCGACGCGCCGTTCTACGAGTGCACGCATCGCATGCGTCATCGCGACGGTCGCTGGATCTGGGTGCTCGGCCGTGCGGTCGTGGTGGAACGCAGGCCCGACGGCTCGCCCCGTCGCATCGTCGGCACGCACCTCGACATCACCGAGGCTCAGCAGGACCGGCTCGCGCTCGAACTGGCCCGGCAGCGGCTCGCGGAGACCGCGCAGCTAGCGAAGGTGGGCGGCTGGGAACTCGACCTGCGGACCAACGCCCTGACCTGGTCGCGCGAGGTGTTGCGCATCCACGAACTGCCGCCTGGATGGGTGCCGACGGTCGACAACGCGATCGACTTCTACGCGCCCGAGGCGCGACCGGTGATCCAGGCCGCCGTGGCGGAGGCGATCGAGCACGGCACCAGCTACGACCTGCAGTTGCCGCTGATCACGGCGCGCGGACGGTCGATCTGGGTGCGGGCGCTGGGTCATGCCGAGTACGAGGACGGGGTCGCGGTCCGGCTCACCGGCGCGTTCCAGGACATCACCGAACGCCGCACCGCCGACCAGGCGCTGGTCGACAGCGAGCGGCGCCTGCGCCTGATCACCGACAGCCTGCCGGCGTTGATCATGCACATCGACGGCGAGCAGCGCTACACCTACGTCAACGCGCATTTCGAGCGCACGTTCGGCGTGCCCGCCGACGCGGTGATCGGCCGCACGCTCGAAGACGTGTGCAGCGCCGCCGTGTACGCCGACATCGCGCCGCATGTCGCGCGGGCGCTCGACGGTCACGCGGTCGAGTTCGAGGCGGTCGGTCCCGCGCGGGGCGAGTCGCTGCACTACCAGTCGCATTACGTGCCCGACGTGCAGGCGGACGGGCGCACGACCGGCTTCTACGCGCTGATCTTCGACATCACGCCGGCCAAGCGCTCCGAACTGAAATGCATCGAGAGCGAGAAGCTGCTGCGCGGCATCGCCGACAACCTGCCGGTGTGCATCGCCGAGATCGGTCGCGACGGTTGCTTCCGCTTCGTCAACGAGACCTATCGCGCGTGGACCGGCCGCGATCCGCAGGAGATGGTGGGCCGCTCGGTGCATGCCGAGGTCGGCGGCACCTACTACGAGTCGCGGAAGGACGCGGTCGCGCGAGCCCTGGCCGGCGAGCGGCTCACGTTCGAGTGCGTGCTGGAGCTGCCGGTCGGCAAGCGCACGCTGCACTCGACCTACCTGCCGTACTTCGACGACGCGGGCGAGGTGGCCGGCTTCTACGCGCTGACGAGCGACATCACCGAACAGAAGGACACCCAGCGCAAGCTCGATGCGCTCGCACGCGTCGACGCGCTGACCGGCCTGCCCAATCGTCGTCACTTCGAGGAGCGGGCGCACGAGACCCTGGTGCGCACCCGTCGCACCGGACGCGGCGGCGCCCTGTTCTATCTCGACATCGACCGCTTCAAGTCGATCAACGACTCGCTGGGGCACGCGGGGGGCGACGAGTTGCTGACGCGCTTCGCGGCCCGCCTGTCGGCTGCGCTGCGCGAGAGCGACTTCGTGGCGCGCTACGCGGGCGACGAATTCATCGCGATCGTCGAAGGCGTCGCGAGCGCCGCGGATGCCGAGACGCTGGCGGCGAAGGTGGCGGCGGCGATCCGCGCGCCGTTCACGCTGTCGACCGCCTGCCTGCGGGTCACGACCAGCATCGGGGTGGCGCTGTTCGATGGCGACGCCGCGCTCGACGCGTTGCTGGCCGAGGCCGACGCGGCGCTCTACGCGGCGAAGGACGCGGGCCGCGACGGCTTTCGGGTGGCCCGGCGCGAAGCGCAGCCGGCCGGAGCGCCCGCGCCGACGGTCCGCTGAGCGGCCGGCGGGTCGAGCGCAGCGACATCGCCGCGAGCGTTCACGCGGTCAGGAAGCCCAGGTCCTTCGTCGCGAAGTTGGCGAGGTTGGGGAAGACGCCGGCGAGTTCGGCGGGCGACACGCCCATCCATTTCGCCAGCGTGGCGCCGTACTGGTCGACCGAGGTCGTCGGCAACCAGCGGCCGGAAGTGCCGACATCGTCGGGACCGCCGAGTGCGAGCGTGGGGAACGTGCCGTAGGTGGTCTGGCCGGCGACCGCGCCGCCGATCACCAGGTGATGACCGCCGTAGGCATGGTCCGATCCGGCGTTGGCGGGCTTGAAGGTGCGCGTGAAGTCCGACAGCGTGAAGCTCGTGACGTTGTTGGCGACGCCGAGGCCGACGGTGGCGTTGTAGAACGACGTCAGGGCCGGCGACAGCTGCGCGAACAGGTTGTCCTGGACGGCGATCTGGTTGCTGTGCGTGTCGTAGCCGCCGTGCGAGACGAAGAAGATCTGCCGCGTCGGATTGCCGAGGTCGGCGCGGTGCTCGATCATCTTCGCGACCTGCTTCAGCTGGTTGGCGATGCCGGTGTTCTGCGTGCCGAAGGCGGCCGCCGAGGTCGACGCACCGGACAGGATCGGGCCGAGCGTCTGCGTGAGGGCGAGCGTCTTGTTCTGCAGGCCGCCGAGCGTCGACACCATGACGGCGTCGCTGCCCGACGTCATCAACGTGCGCAGCGCCGTCAGGCGGGCCTGATCGGTGGCCGAGCTCGACGTGCCGTTGATCGCCAGCGAGCCGGTCTGCGGCAGCGCGACGAGGCTGGTCGTGTCGCCGGTCAGGAACAGCGCGTTGCCGGCGATCGACAGGCCGACCGGCGTGGCGCCGCCGGAAGCGCCCATCAGGTCGGCGATGCGGCCGCCCCAGCCGCTCGGCGCGGTCAGGCTGTTCAGCCGGATGCCCTGGAACTGGCGCTGCTGGTCCTCGTGCGAGAAGAGGTTGGGCGGCGCCGCGCCGATGGCGTTGTAGTTGCTCCTGGTCGCCGGCTTCAGCAGCGTGCCGACGTTGAACAACGTCGCGAGCTTTCCCTGGTTCCACAGGCCCTGCAGGCCGCTCATCTGCGGATGCAGCGCATAGGCGAGCGTGCCGGTGCGGTCGGCGATCGGCAGCAGCGTCGACTGCGGCAGCGCGAGCCCGCCGGCGCTCTGCGCGCCACGGGCGGAGGCGTAGCCGGCGTACCCCGCGGTGGTGAACGGCACGATCATGTTGTTCGAGTCGTTGCCGCCGAAGAGGAACACGCAGACCAGCGCGCGATAGTCGCCGGTGGTGGTGGCGGCGACCGCGCTCGTCATCGACAGCCGCGGGACCAGACACGAGAAGCCGAGGGCGGTCAGGGCGCCGAGCGCCCGACGGCGGCCGGCGCGCGAAGGATCCATCGGGGAACGGTGGCTCATCATTTCTCCTAGCGCGTGATCTGGAAGCGCGGCGACGCGGCCATCAGGTAGGCGGCCATGCGGGCGCGTCCGACGGTATCGGTGGCGACGATCGTGTTGACCGCGGTCACGATGGCGGTCTTCTCGGCCGCGGTCATCGTCGAGTGGGTCATCAGCGTGTCGAGCTTCGCGACCAGCGCGTCCGGCGTGGCGGCCAGCGCGGCGAGGCCGGTCAGGTCGACGTGCGTCCCGGTCGAACCGCTCACGCTGGCGTCGGCCGCGATGCCGTTGGCGCTGTAAAGCAGCGTGTAGGCGAAGTTCAGCAACGCGACCGACGTCGTGGTGTTGGCGACGCCGAATTGCGGGCCGACGAGCGTGGCGGAGCCGGGCAGCGCGTAGTCGGGCGGATAGAAGCTGAACACCGATCCGGGCGTGAACACCGACTGGCCCATCGCCGCGGCCTGCGCGTTCAGGTACTGGCCGTCCGAGGTGGCCGACAGCGCGCGGGCGAGGCGGACCGCATAGACCGACGGATCGCGCAGCTTGCCGTAGACGAGGTCGGTCTTGACGTCGCCGCGCGCCTCGCCGTCGAGCAGGATGGCGCGGATCACCGCCTTCATGTCGCCGCGCACGCCGGCCCCGTTGTCGTTGAAGACGGCGGTGATGCGCGCGACGTAGGCGGGCGTCGGGTTGCTGGTGACCAGGGCCTGGATCAACTGCCGACCGATGAACGGCCCCACGTTGGGATGGTTGTGGATGGTGTCGAGCGCGTCGGCCAGGTCCTTCGTCGCGGTCTGGCCGGCGGGCAGCGTCTTGCCGTCGATCACGCCCTTGGCGGTCGCGTCGTGATGCGCATCGAAAGCGATCATGTCGCCCAGATAGTTGACCGGGTTGGTCCACCTGGACGCGATGCCGGGACGGGCCGCATAGGTCCATCCGGTGAACGCCTTGGCGTAGGCCGACACGACCGACTGGTCGTAGCTGGGCACCGCGACACCGCTCGCATCCTTGACCACGCTGCCGTCGGCGTTCAGCTTCGACAGGCCGATCGAAAACAGCTGGAGCACTTCCCGGGCGTAGTTCTCGTTGGCCTGCACCGTGGCGGATGGCTTGTCGTTGTTGACCATGTCGAGGTAGTCGCCCATGGCCGGATGCAGCGTGACGTGCTCGAGCAGCACGCGGTAGTTGGAGAACGCGTTGTCGAGCAGCATCTGCTGGTAGGCGCGCATGCCGTAGGTCGGCTTGATGTCGATGCCGGAGATGACGAAGATCTGCGAGTAGGCGAGCGCGACCCGCTGGCGCAGCTGGTCGGCGCCGCTCGCCGCGTTGCGGTAGAACTGCAGCTGCAGCGGAAACGGCGTGTAGTTGTCGCGAAAGCAGGTCGACACCGCGCCCGTCGGGCAGCCGATGGTGCTGTTCGCGTCGATGAAGTCGACGGCGGCGTAACCCGTGGGAGCGGTCGCCAGCTGGCCGTCGACCCAGCCCGCCGCGCCCTGGGCCTGGATGGCGGCCGTGGTGCTCTCGGTCGGCCCGAAGGCCGCCTGGTCGAGCAGGCGCGCCGCGTCGGTGCCGCTGGTGGGTGGTGGAGGCGTCGGCGCCGGTGCCACGACCGGCGGC
>CAHJXF010000062.1 GCA_903644065.1 Betaproteobacteria bacterium | reverse complement strand
GCCGTTCGAGGATCGCGGGGCGCTGGTCGATGAAGAGGCCCCAGAATTCCGGGTACTCCAACTCCGGCTGGTCGCGGAGAGCGGCGAGGTCGTCGAGGTGGTCGCCGCCGCCGAAGCGGTGTACCGCGTCAGCGCCACCGCCGACAGCCGCGACCCCGCCTTCGACCTGCAGCGCGCGGCCTACCACCTCGGCAACCGGCACGTTCCGGTCGAGCTCGGCGCCGGCTGCCTCAAGATCGAGCGCGACCCGGTGCTCCGCGACCTGCTGCTGCGCCTGGACATGCAGGTCGCGTCCGCCTTCGAGGCGTTCGATCCCGAGCCGGGCGCCTACGGCGGCGGCCACCGCCACGACAGCGACGTCGAAGGCGGCGCGACCGGCGAGGAACTGTCGCGGAACGCGCACGCGTCGGCATCGTCGCGAACGCGTCCGCTCGCGTGATGGCGCCGCTCGAGCCCGAAGCCGCGCTGCTGCAGCTGTCGAGCGCGATCCTGCCGGTCGGCGCCTTCAGCTACTCGCAGGGTCTCGAGACGGCGATCGCGGACGGCGCGCTGCGATCGGCCGGTGACGTGGAGGTCCACATCCGCGACCTGCTGACGCTGGTGGTGGCGCGTTACGAGGCGCCGCTCTGGTGGCGCTTGCGCAGTGCGCTCGATCGCACAGACCACGCCGACTTCCACCGATGGAACGACGACTTCCTCGCCACGCGGGAGTCGGCCGAACTGAGGGCCGAGACGCTGCAGATGGGTCATTCGATGATCGAGCTGCTGCGCGGGCTTTCATCGTCGGTCGACGGTTCGGTCGATGCCGCCGCGTCGTCGAGCGACCCGGCGCGGGACGCGGGCAGCGAGCCGACCGCGGCGGTGGGCATCTGCGCGGACATCGAGGTGGACATCGACGCCGCTGCGATCGACGCGTGGACCTGGCCCGCGGCGCATGCGCTCGCGTCGCGCCGCTGGCGCATTCCACCGCGGTCCGCCTTGAACGGCTATCTGTTCGGCTGGCTCGAGAACCAGGTCGTGGCCGGCATGAAGTCCCTGCCGTACGGGCAGCTCGCCGGCCAGCGCATGCTGGTCGCGCTGCGTGGCTCGCTGGTCGACGTCGTGCACGCGGCGTCGTCCTTCGACGACGGCGACCTGACGACGCAGGCGCCCGGCTACGCCATCGCCAGCGCCCGCCACGAAAGCCAGTATTCGCGCCTCTTTCGCTCCTGACGCCATGACGAACCGTCCGTCCACACCCCTTCGCGTCGGCATCGGCGGCCCGGTCGGCTCCGGCAAGACGACGCTGGTCGAGATGCTGTGCAAGCGCCTGCGCGCGGACTACCAGCTCGCGGTCGTGACCAACGACATCTACACGAAGGAGGACGAGCGGCTGCTGGTCGCGGCGGACGCGTTGCCCGCCGAACGGATCATGGGCGTCGAGACCGGCGGCTGCCCGCATACCGCGATCCGCGAGGACGCGTCGATCAACCTCGAGGCGATCGACCGCATGCAGAAGCGCTTTCCCGACCTCGACGTGATCTTCATCGAGTCGGGCGGCGACAACCTCGCGGCCACCTTCAGTCCCGAGCTGTCGGACCTGACGCTGTACGTCATCGACGTCGCCGGCGGCGAGAAGATCCCCCGGAAAGGCGGACCGGGCATCACGAAGGCCGACCTGCTGATCATCAACAAGACCGACCTCGCGCCGTACGTCGGCGCCTCGCTGGCCGTGATGGCGAGCGACGCGGCGCGGATGCGCGGCTCGCGGCCGTTCGTCATGACCGACCTGAAGACCGGCGCCGGGCTCGACGACGTCGTCGCGTTCGTCATCGACCGCGGCCTGCTGGACGCCTGAAGGCCGGCCGACCGGGCCCGGGGGCACGTCTTCGAAGGTAGCCGTCGTGCGGGCGGACGCCGAGGTCGGCCGGCGCTCGACCCGGACCTTCGTCCGACGAGGTGCCTGCGGACCGGGCGTTGCCGGAAGGCGCATTGCGTGATCGAGTGGCACCGGCGCAGGGAGAGTACCGATGAAGCGCACCCCGTTCGCCGGCATCCTGACGAGGCGCTCGCTGCGAATCGCCGGTCGTCTCGGACGTCCAGGGCGGCTACCGGCTCGACGGTCGCGAGCAAGTGCGCCAGGCAGACTTCCTCGAGCGCGGCGTCCCTACGCGCTTGCCGACCCGAAGCTCGTTGCGGCCGCGACCCCGGCAACGATGGTCGCCTCTAGCGGCGACGCGATCACGTTGTTCCGCTTCGCTCCGATCACGGTGCCCGAGGGCGCCATCGGGCGCGACATGACGCAGCACAACCTCGACTTCGTGCCGATCGGCGACGCGCTGGACCGATCGCCCATCACCATCGATCGTTGACGCGGCCATGCCTGCCTCGGCCAAACTAGGTACGCCATGGGCAATCGCCCTGGTCTGCTGGCTATCGACCCCGATCGCGACCGGTTACACACGAACTCTCGTCCTCCCGGACGACGGCAGGTCGTTGCGGACGATGCCGTGCCGCACGGCCTCGATGCCGGTCGACCGCGCGGCGAACGTCGGTCTCGATCGACCGAACGACGATGCGCGGTCGTGCATCGTCGACCCGGCCGACGCTCGTCCGGCGACCGGCGGGACGACCGGATTAGCGCAGCGGGTTCCACCGTTCGCGGGCCGCGCGCCTGACCCGGGCGGCGCGGAGCGCCTGAAGCCGGTCACGGTGACCGGGACGACTTCGCGGCCGTCGCTCGAAGCCATTCTGCAGCGCGCCCTCGCGCCGCCGAGCGAGCGGTCCGGCCCGCTCGTCTCCCGCCCCGGTGCGGCCGGCACCCGCTACGAATGCTTCGCGAGCTGCAGCGGCGTGGACTGCTGCATCAGCGTGCGCACGACACCGAACCCGGCGATCGAGTCGAATTCGATCGGGCGCTGAGCGCTCCTGCCCGCATCGATGCGTGTCGCGCTGGTCAGCCCGGCCGCGCAGCGCGTCGAATCGTCGAGTACGGCCCATCTCGCGATTCGTGACTCGTGACTCGTGACTCGTGACTCGTGACTCGTGACTCGTGACTCGCGACTGCGAACGCATGACGTCGTCCGGTCGCCCTGCGATGGCCGCCGGCCAACGTCTTCACGAGCGATGCGATCCGACGCTCGTCGGCGCGTGCATCGCCGGCCGCCAGCCGCACGCTCGCGGCGATGCGTGCGAACCGGCGCTTCGAGACCGACGGGAGGACGTCTCAGGCGAAGAACGCCTTGACCTTCTCCGCCCAGCCCTTGGTCTGCGGACTGTGCTTGTCGCCGCCCGCCTTCGTCGACGCGTCGAACTCCTTCAGCAGCTTCTTCTGGTGCTCGGTGAGCCGCACCGGCGTCTCGATCGCGACGTGGCAGTAGAGATCGCCGGGATAGCCGGCGCGCACGCCCTTGATGCCCTTGCCGCGAAGGCGAAAGGTCTTGCCGCTCTGCGTGCCTTCGGGGATCGCCAGCGACACGCTGCCGCCGAGCGTCGGGATCTCGAGGTCGCCGCCCAGCGCCGCGGTGGAGAACGCGATCGGCATCTCGCAGTGCAGGTCGTCGCCCTCGCGCTGGAACATCGCGTGCTGCTTGATGTGGATCTCGACGTAGAGGTCGCCGCTCGGTCCGCCGTTGACGCCCGGCTCGCCGTTGCCGGACGAGCGGATGCGCATGCCGTCGTCGATGCCGGCGGGAATCTTGACGTCGAGCGTCTTGTCGCTCTTGATCTTGCCGACGCCTTCGCAGGTCGGGCACGGCTCGGGGACGATCTTGCCGGTCCCCTGGCAACGGCCGCAGGTCTGCTGGATCGAGAAGAAGCCCTGCTGCATGCGGACCGTGCCGGCGCCCGAACAGGTCGGACAGGTCGTGGGCTTGGTCCCCGGCTTGGCGCCGCTGCCGTGACAGGTGTCGCACTCGTCCCAGCTCGGGATCTTGATCTTGGTCTCGTGGCCGTGCGCCGCCTGCTCGAGCGTGATGTCCATCGAGTAGCGCAGGTCGGCGCCGCGGAACACCTGCGGGCCGCCGCGTGCCCGTTGCTGCCCCTGCCCGCCGAAGATGTCGCCGAAGATGTCGCCGAAGGCTTCGGCGAAACCGCCCATGTTGGCGCCGCCGCCCGCGTTGGGGTCGACGCCGGCATGGCCGTAGCGGTCGTAGGCGGCGCGCTTGTCGGCGTCGCTCAGCATCTCGTAGGCTTCCTTGGCCTCCTTGAACTTGTCCTCCGAGCCCGCGTCGCTGTTGCGGTCGGGGTGATGCTTCATCGCCAGCCGGCGATAGGCCTTCTTGATGTCCTCGTCGGACGCGTTCTTCGCGACGCCCAACGTCTCGTAGTAATCCCGCTTGGCCATGGCGCTTCCGTGGTCGATCCATCGTCAATGCTCGTCGTCGGTCCCCGCGAATCGTCGTTCGTCACGGGCACTCCTCGATCGTGCACAACAGAACGCCGGGCGGGTCGGCCTCTCCGACTGCCCGGCGCAGGAACGGAGCCGTCGCCGGCTCCGTTCGTGTCCCTCGTCTACCGCCGCGCGTCGCTCAGCCGCGCTTGACTTCCTTGAACTCGGCGTCGACGACGTTGTCGTCGTGGGCCGGCGCATCGCCCGCAGCTCCGGCCGCCTGAGCGGCTTGCGCGTCGCCCGCCATGCTGCTCGCCATCTTCTCGCCCAGCTTTTGCGACGCCGTCATCAGCGCTTCGCTGGCGCCGTCGATCTTCACCTTGTCGTCGGCCTTCATCGCGTCCTCGGTCGCCTTGATGGCGTCCTCGATCGCGCTCTTCTCGCCGGCGTCCAGCTTGTCGCCGTAGTCGGCCATCGACTTCCGGACCGAGTGGACCAGCGAGTCGGCGTGATTGCGCGACGCGACCAGCTCGATGACCTTCTTGTCGTCCTCGGCGTTGGCTTCGGCGTCCTTGACCATCTTGTCGATCTCGGCTTCGGACAGCCCCGAGTTCGCCTTGATGGTGATCTTGTTCTCCTTGCCGGTCGCCTTGTCCTTCGCGCCCACGTGCAGGATGCCGTTGGCGTCGATGTCGAAGCTGACCTCGATCTGCGGCATGCCGCGCGGTGCCGGCGCGATCCCCTCGAGGTTGAACTCGCCGAGCGTCTTGTTGGCCGCGGCCAGCTCGCGCTCGCCCTGGTACACCTTGATCGTCACGGCCGGCTGGTTGTCGTCGGCGGTGGAGAACACCTGGCTGAAGTTGGTCGGGATGGTCGTGTTCTTCTTGATCATCTTGGTCATCACGCCGCCCAGCGTCTCGATGCCGAGCGACAGCGGCGTCACGTCGAGCAGCAGCACGTCCTTGACGTCGCCCTTCAGCACGCCGCCCTGGATGGCCGCGCCGACGGCGACCGCCTCGTCGGGATTGACGTCGCGACGCGGATCGCGGCCGAAGAACTCCTTCACCTTCTCCTGGACCTTCGGCATGCGCGTCATGCCGCCCACCAGGATCACGTCCTGGATGTCGCCGACCGCCACCCCCGCATCCTTGATCGCGGTGCGGCACGGCGCCATCGTGCGTTCGATCAGCTCCTCGACCAGCGACTCGAGCTTGGCACGCGTCAACTTGATGTTGAGATGCTTCGGGCCCGACGCGTCGGCCGTGATGTACGGCAGGTTGACGTCGGTCTGCGCCGACGAGCTGAGCTCGATCTTCGCCTTCTCGGCCGCGTCCTTCAGGCGCTGCAGCGCCAGCACGTCCTTCGACAGGTCGGCGCCGGACTCCTTCTTGAACTCGGCCACGATGAAATCGATGATGCGCTGGTCGAAGTCCTCGCCGCCCAGGAACGTATCGCCGTTGGTCGACAGCACCTCGAACTGCTTCTCGCCGTCGAGGTCGGCGATCTCGATGATCGAGATGTCGAAGGTGCCGCCGCCGAGGTCGTAGACCGCGATCTTGGAGTCGCCCTTGCCGTGCTTGTCGAGGCCGAACGCGAGCGCGGCCGCGGTGGGCTCGTTGATGATGCGCTTGACGTCGAGGCCCGCGATGCGGCCGGCGTCCTTGGTGGCCTGGCGCTGCGAGTCGTTGAAGTACGCGGGCACCGTGATCACGGCCTCGCTGACTTCCTCGCCGAGGTAGTCCTCTGCGGTCTTCTTCATCTTCCGCAGGACTTCGGCGCTGATCTGCGGCGGCGCGAACTTCTTGTCGCGCACCGCGACCCAGGCGTCGCCGTTGTCGGCGCGGCTGATCTGGAAGGGCATCATGTTGATGTCCTTCTGCACTTCCTTCTCTTCGAAGCGGCGGCCGATCAGGCGCTTGACCGCGTACAGCGTGTTCTTGGGGTTGGTGACGGCCTGGCGCTTGGCCGGCGCGCCGACCAGGATCTCGCCGTCCTCCATGTAGGCGATGATCGACGGCGTGGTGCGTGCGCCTTCCGAATTCTCGATCACCTTGGGCGTGCCGCCTTCCATGATGGCCACGCACGAGTTGGTGGTGCCGAGGTCGATGCCGATGATTTTTGCCATGGTCTTCTCTCCGAACGTTCGAGCAAACAAGAGGTGGGGGACTGCATCCGGCGCGCCGGTCGGTTCAACGGTGATCCGGCATCAGGGGCAGCATGTGGAGCATGACCCTGCGATATCAAGGGACATTGCCGCGCGGTCTTGCGGTGCGTCGCCGTCGCGCCACGGATCAGCTGGCGACCGTCACCAGCGCCGGCCGGAGGACCCGGTCGGCCAGCATCCAGCCCTGCTGGAGCACCGCTACGACGTGGTTGGGCGGTGTTCCTTCGGGCGCCGCGACCGCCGAGATCGCCTGGTGGCGATGCGGGTCGAACTTCTCGCCGACCGGCGCGATCGCGACGAGGCGGTTGCGCTCGAACGCCCCCTGCAACTGCTTGCGGGTCAGCTCGACCCCTTCGCGGATCTTCGCGGCGTCGGCGGTGGCGTCGCCGAGCGCCGCCTGGAGGCTGTCCATCACCGGCAGCATGGCCTCGGCGAAGTTCTCGATGCCGAACTTGTGCGCCTTCGACACGTCTTCCTGCGCGCGGCGCCGGGTGTTCTCGGCTTCGGCCTTGGCGCGCAACAGCGCGTCGTAGTACTCGGACACCTTGGTTTCAGCGGCGGCCAGGGCCGCCTTCAGTTCGTCACCGTCACTCGCGACGGTGCCGCCGTCGGCCGGCTGCCCGTCGACCGCGTCGGCAAGCCGGTGGTCGGCATCGCCGGCCTGGCCGGCGTTCACTGTCTCCTGCTTCCCTGGTTCCATCGGGTCGTCGCTCCTCGTCGATTGGTTGATTTTCCGCCGCTGCCGCGCAGTCGGCGAGATTGCGTCGTCGCGGACGAATTCAAGGCGACCGACCCGGTCGTGCGGTCAGACCAGCGCGCCCCGTTCGACAGCGCGGCGCTTCGTCGCCTCGCGCGCGGCCGGCGGCTCGACCGCGCGCGTCGGCCAGCCCTGCAGGTGCGACTCGGCCAGTGTCGCCAGCGCGGCGATCCACGCGGGCGCGTCGTTCAGGCAAGAGATGTAGCGATAGTCGCGGCCGCCGGCTGCGACGAAGGTGTCGCGCCCTTCCATCGCGATCTCTTCCAGCGTCTCGAGGCAGTCGGCCGGGAAGCCGGGACAGAAGAGGTCGACGCCGGTCACCCGCTCCCCCGCCAGGGCCGTCAGCGTGGCGGTCGTGTAGGGCTGTAGCCACTCGGCCTTGCCGAAGCGCGACTGGAAGGCGACCACCCAGTCGTCCGCGGCCAGCCCGAGGCGTTCGGCGACCAGCCGCGCCGTCTTCAGGCACTCGCAGTGGTACGGGTCGCCCATCGTCAGGCTGCGCTTCGGCACGCCGTGGAAGCTCATCACCAGCTTGCGATGCGGCTCGAGCGCGATCGCCTGCCTGGCGCGAAATCCCTGGATCTGTCGGGCCAGCGCGTCGATGTAGCCAGGATCGTCGTGGAAGCTGCGCACGAAACGGAAGGCCGGCACGTTGCGGACCGACGCGCACCACGACTGGATGGCGTCGAAGGTCGACGCCGTGGTCGCGGCGGAATACTGCGGATACATCGGCAACACCAGGATGCGGTCGCAGCGCTCGGCATGCAGCGTGTCGAGCACCGACGCGATCGACGGGTTGCCGTAGCGCATCGCGTAAGCCACCGACACGTCGTGACCGCGCGCGCCGAGCGAGCCGCGCAGCAACCTGGCCTGCTTGTCCGTCCAGACCTTGAGCGGCGAGCCTTCGGCGCCCCATACCATCGCGTATTTGAGCGCCGAACGCGGCGAGCGGAATGGCAGGATGATCGCGTTCAGGATGATCCACCAGACCAGCTTGGGAATCTCCACCACGCGCGGGTCCGAGAGAAATTCCTTCAGGTAGCGCTTGACCGCGACAGCCGTCGGTGCGTCGGGCGTGCCGAGGTTGACCAGCAGGATGCCGGTGCGGGAGGGCGTGCCGTGGGCATAGGCCGGTTCGGTGCGGAAGGGCATGCAGGAAGAAAGACGCGGCTGGAAGCAGCGTGCATGCTAGCCGATCCGGCTGTTGCCCCAGGAAGGACGCACCCGACCGGCGGCGCGAATGCGACGGCGGCGAGCGTGAACGCGACGGCGGCGCGCCCGGACCCGCAGGCCGCCCCGCCGCCGGTGAAGCGGAACCGAAAAGTGATCTCGCGAGGCTTCGATGCAGGCACGACGACGCAGCGTGTTCCCGGCAATCGCAGTGGCGCTGTCGCTGGTGACGACGACGGTTCCCGCCGATCCCGTCGAGGCGGAGGGCGAGACCTACCTCACCCTGACGCCGAGCGAGCGGGCCGACTTCGAGGCGGTGAGCGCGTTCCTGCTCGAAGGCGGCCGGGCGGCCGACCTGCCGGTGCGCAACCTGATCGGGACGATGCAGCAGGGGCTCGACGACGAGACGCTGCCGGATGCACGCCGCGTTTCGATCGACACGCTCGCCGAACAGGCGCGCGGTTCGACCGACCCGATGGTGCCGTCGCTGCTGATCCAGGCGTGTGCCAACGACCGGCTCGAGCCCAGACCGACCTGCGACCCGGTCGCGCTGGCGCGGCGCTGGACGATCGCCGACACGCAGAACCAGGCGGCCTGGCTGACGCTGGCCGGCACGTTGCGCTCGGCCGGACTGGCCGACGACGCCCGAGCGGCGTTCGTGCGCGGGGCCCGGGCATCCGGCTGGCACGAGTCGTACGACGACGGCGTCCGCATGACGAGCGCCGCGATGCCCCGGAGTCTCGGTCCGCGCGCTCGCATGGCAGTGCAGTAGCAGGCACTGAACACATCGGCCGCGTGGCTCGTGCCGATGACTGCGCTCGCCGATCTGTCGTTCCACTGCAAGGACGCGAGCCTGCGCGAAGGCTGTCGGCGCATCGTCGACACCATCGATCGCGATGGCGGTTCGCCGATGAGCCGGTTGATGGCGATCGGGGTCGGGCGTCGAGCGAACGTCGATGCCGACGCGATCGAACGCCGCTCGATGCATTCCACTTCGTAGTGATGCAGAACCCGATCAAGTCCTGCAACGAGATCGTCGACACCGCTGGGCTGGCGTCGCAGTCGCCCCGCTGGGACCGACGCATGCACTCGGCGAGACGGCCTGGATGAAGGAAGCGCTCGACGCCGGCGGACCGGAGATGCGGACCGGGCCGATCGCTACCATTGCGAACGCGTCGTCGCACGCTAGCGCTCGGCCGCCGATCGGCAACGGCTGGGCCGCGAGCCACTGATTTCATTCGCGCTGCGGGTCGAGCGACTGCGTTCGCCGGTCCTCCGCATCCTTACGCTCGTCTCGTCCGCGCTCGCGTTCGACGACGAGCGCCGTCTTGAGCCGGCCTCCATACGATCGAAGCGATTCTGGTCGCGACGTTGCGCGAACAGACGCGCGGTTCGACCGACCCGTTGCTGCTCGATCTCGTGCTGCATCGCTGCCCGAACGCAGCGACCAAGTGCCCGACCTGCGATTCACTGAGCTCGCGCGACGCTGGGCCGATGCGGATACGCAAAACCAGGTGGCCTGGCTGACGCTCGCCCGCATCCGGAAGGCACGCGGGGACGACGGCGCCGCACGCGCGTCCTTCGAGCGGGCGGCGCTCGCGTCGATGGCACGATCACTATCACGACGCGGCACGCCTGCTGATCGGCACGCTGCCGCGCGAGCTGTCGCTGGTAGAACGCGACGTCGTGGTCGGCGAGTCGATCAGCCAGGCCGGGCCTGTTTCCCTCCTCGATGCCCTCGAGACCCTCGGCATCTACTGCGAGAAAGGCGGCGCGATGCGCGAGCCGTGCCTGCGCATCGTCCAAACCATGGTACGGACGCCGACGACACGGCCCCGCTGACGCTGGCGGCCCGACATGCGGCGCGCGCCGGCGCGGACGCCGCGACCATCGCGAGCAAACCGAAAAAGGCGCATGCGATCCACTGGGCGCTGCGGTCCGACGCGGCGTCGAGGAGCGGCTGGGTCGACCCCGCGGAGCTGAGCGACGACGACGCGAAGCGCGACAGGGAGCGGCTCGAGGGAATCGTCGCGCTCGACGAGAGAGACTTCGCCGAACGCGTCCTGCTGCGAAAGCACTGCGCGAGGCCGACGCGGCCCGCTCGTTCGTCGCGAGCCTGACGCCCGCGACGCTGGCGCTCCGCGCGGCGATGATGCGCGGGCGGTGACAGCGGGTCGCACCCGTCGCGCGGATACGCTTCAAGGAAGCGCATCGAGCGCGACCTCTAGCGAGCCGCCGCATCGCACACGAGCACCTGATCCGATCCGCGCGGCCGTCCGCTGCGGCCCGCCCGTCAGTGCTGGCTGAGCGCGTTCGACAGCAGCTTCGCGGTGATGTCCACGATCGGCACGACGCGCTCGTAGGCCATTCGCGTCGGCCCGATCACGCCCAGCGTGCCGACGATGCGGCCGTCGACCTGGTACGGCGACGTCACGATCGTCATGTCGTCCATCGGCACCAGCTGCGACTCGCCGCCGATGAAGATCTGCACGCCCTGCGCGCGGCTCGACACGTCGAGCAGCTGCATGAAGCCGGTCTTCTGCTCGAACAGCTGGAACAATTGCTGCAGCTTCTGCATGTTGGCCGACAGGTCGGTGTTCGCGAGCAGGCGCTCGCCGTGGAACACCATGCCGCTGTCGTCGGCCATCGCTTCGGAGCCCGCGTCGACCGCCGCTTCCATCAGCTGGCTGGTCTCCTGGCGGAGCGCGTCGAGCTCGGCCCGCAGCCGCGCCTTGATGACCTCGAACGACTGGCCCGCGAAATTCTGGTTGAGGAAATTGGCCGCCTCGATCAGCTGCGACTGCGTGTAGGGCCGCTGCGGGAACAGGATGCGGTTCTGCACGTCGCCGTCGGGCGTCACGATGATCAGCAGGACGCGCGCTTCGGACAGGCTCAGGAATTCGATGTGCTTGAACGACGAGTCGCGGCGCGCCGTCATCACCACGCCGGCGAACTGCGACAGGTTGGACAACACCTGCGCCGCGGCCGAGATGACGCGCTGCGGCTGGTCCGGCCGGATGCGCCCCTCCACCGCCGTCGCGTCGCGCTCCTCCAGCGGCCGGATCGTCATCAGCGTGTCGACGAAGAAACGATAGCCGCGCGGCGTGGGCACGCGACCGGCCGAGGTGTGCGGGCTGGTGATCAGGCCCATGTCCTCGAGGTCGGCCATCACGTTGCGGATGGTGGCCGGCGACAGGTCGAGCCCGGAAAAGCGCGACAACGCCCGCGAGCCGACCGGCTGGCCGTCGGCGATGTAGCGCTCGATGAGCGTCTTGAGGAGGGTCTGTGCGCGTTGGTCTAGGGTGCCGGCCATGGTCCATCTTAGTGGACTATCCCGGACAAATCGATAGCCCGTGCACAGCGACCCGCCGCGACACCGACGCTCGGCACGACGCGCCTGCGCCTTGTCGGTGCTTGCATCGGCGTTGGCGTCGGCACTACATCGGCACTACATCGGCGCTCGCGTCGGCGCTGGCATCGGCGCTGGCATCGGCGCTGGCGTCGGCGCTCGCGTCGACTCCCTGACGATCGGCGGCCGCCTCGCACCCCGCAGCCGCTGACAGCCCGAGCGTCCCGGCCGTCGCCGACCGGGGCGTTCGCCGTTCGGCCTCCTGCATAATCGCTCGATGCCGCCCTTGCCGCCGATCTCCGCAGCCGACGCTGCCGCCGCGCCGATGACGATCGCCATCGTCGGCAAGTACCAGGCCGAGGGCATCGCCGACTCGCTCGTCGAGATCGCGCGCATCGTCACGGGCGCGGGGCACCGCGTCGTGATCGACTGCGAGACGGCGCATCTCTGCGCGTTGAAGGACTACCCGGCGCTGACCAGCGACGAGATCGGTCGGCAGGCGGGTGCCGCCATCGTCGTCGGCGGCGACGGCACGATGCTCGGCATCGCGCGCCAGCTCGCGCCGTACGACGTGCCGCTGATCGGCATCAACCAGGGCCGGCTCGGCTTCATGACCGACATCCCGCTCGACGGCATGGTCGTCGCGCTGCAGGAGATGCTGGCCGGACGCTACGAGGTCGAGGAGCGGACGCTGCTGTCCGGCCGGGTGCATCGGGCGGCGCCCGGCGACGATCGGGGCGAGGTGCTCGACGCGCTGGCGCTCAACGACATCGTGGTCTCGCGCGGCGCGGTGTCCGGCATGGTCGAGCTGATGGTCGAGGTCGACGGCCGCTTCATGTACAGCCAGCGGTCCGACGGACTGATCGTGTCGACGCCCACGGGCTCGACCGCGTATGCGCTGTCGGCCAACGGACCGATCATGCATCCCGGCCTGCGCGGCTTCCTGATGGTCCCGATCGCACCGCATTCGCTGTCCAACCGGCCGATCGCGCTGCCCGACCATTGCCGGATCGACATCACCGTCACCGGCGGCCGCGACGTCAGCGCGAACTTCGACATGCAGTCGTTCACCGCGCTGCAACAGGGCGATCGGGTGGCCATCGAACGGGCGCCGATGACCAGCCGCTTCCTGCATCCGGTCGGCTACAGCTACTTCGCGACGCTGCGCCAGAAGCTGCACTGGAACGAGCCGCCGGCGATGATGGACGGCAAGCTGCGCCGCAACTGAGCGTTCCCGTGCTGCAGACCCTCTCGATCCGCGATTTCGTCATCGTCGACTCGCTCGAACTCGAGTTCGAATCCGGCTTCACGGTCTTCTCGGGCGAGACCGGGGCGGGCAAGTCGATCCTGATCGACGCGCTGGCCCTCGTGCTCGGCGAGCGCGGCGACGCGGGCGTGGTCCGCGAGGGTCGTCCGCGGGCGGACCTGAGCGCCACGTTCGCCACGTCCGCCGCGGCCGAGGCCTGGCTGGCCGACAACGACATGAACGCCGATGCGGGCGACGACGGGCGCCTGCTGCTGCGGCGGACCATCGACGCGAGCGGCCGATCGAAGGGCTGGATCAACGGCACCGCGGCCACGCTCGCGCAGCTGCGCGAGCTCGGCGACCGGCTGGTCGACATCCACGGCCAGCACGCGCATCAACTGCTGCTGCGCGGCGGTGCGCAGCGCGCGATGCTCGATGCGCAGGGCGGACTCGATGCGCAGGGCGGCGAGGTCGCCACGGCCTGGCGCGCGTGGCGGGCGCTGACCGCGCAGCTGCAACGCTTCGAAGTCGATGCACGCAGCCTCGAAGTCGAACGCGACCAGCTGGCGTGGCAGGTCGACGAGCTCGAGGCGCTGGCGCCGAAGGCCGGCGAGTGGGAAGCGATCGGCGAGGAGCATCGGCGGCTGGCGCACGCCGCGGCGCTGATCGAAGGCGCGCAGCAATCCGTCGATGCGCTGTCGGGCGAGGGCGCGATCGCGACCCAGCTGTCGGGCATGGTGCATCGGCTGCAGCAGCTGGCCGCGATCGACGCCCGGCTCAACGACGCGCTCGCGTCGCTCGAGCCGGCGCGGATCGAGGTCACCGAGGCCACGCGGACGCTCAACGACTACCTGTCGCGCGCCGAGCTCGATCCGGGTCGATTGAAGGCGGTGGAGGCGCGCATGGATGCGCTGCACGGAGCCGGCCGCAAGCTGCGCGTCGCGCCGGAGCAGCTGGCCGACGAGCTGGACGCACGCCGGCAGCGGCTGACCGCGTTGCAGGCGGGCAGCGACCTGGTCGCGTTGCGGGCGCGCTATGCCGGGCGCGGCGTGGAACTGGTTGATGCGGGACCGGGGGTGATGTTTCGCT
>CAHJXF010000061.1 GCA_903644065.1 Betaproteobacteria bacterium | reverse complement strand
GTCGCGCTCGCCCGCTTCGCCCGCCACCATCGTCAGCGGCGGTGGCGGGTCGATGCGCAGACCCAGGCGACGCAGCGCGTCGAGGTGCTGTTCCACCGTGTGCCGGCGGGCCAGCGCGGCGCCCGGGGGGACCGACGAGGCGTTGGCGTAGCGGTGGGTGAACGTCGATCGCCAGAAGCGCCCCGCGATGCCGGTCTCGTCGCGCAATCGCGGCGCCACCGCGTGACGCGGCGCCAGCGCCCGGGCCAGCCAGGCGCCGCGACGATGGTCGGTGAGGTGGATGACGAGGTCGTAGCGGCGCTCGCGCAGTCCGCGCAGCAGGCGCCACTCCGCGCTCGCGTGAGCCTTGGCACTTGCCGTCTTCCAGGCGCGATCGATGGCGTGGATACGAGCCAGGTGCGGGCTGCCGGCCAGCATCGGCGACGTCTCACGGTAGATCAGCGCGTCGATCTCGACCTGCGGCGCCGCCGCCTTCAACGCGGCATGCAGTGGCGACGTCAGCAGCACGTCGCCATGGTGACGCAGCATGATCACGAGGACGCTCCGCAACGAGGCGAAGTCGATGCCGTCCGCCGGGCGCCGGGGCGCCGCGGGTCCGCTCATCCGCGCATCACTCATCCATAGACGAAGTGCACGTTCTCGGGTGCCAACCACTCGCCGAGGCCGCCGATCAGGCCGTCGTCGGCGATCACCCGCCATTGCTCGCCGAGGTCGATCTCGCAGCGCGCGCCCGGCGCCGCGTGCGACGTGCAGTAGCGGATCGTGATGCGGCAACCGGGATCGTCCGCGTCGCCACTGGCCGAGCGCGGCTGCTGGCCGGCGCGATGCGTCGACAGCAGTTGCCGCAGCCGCACCGCGTCGGAGGCGCCGTTCATCGACAGCCGCAACCTGCGCGCGTAGCGGCCGCGCGCCATCGCGAGGTCGAGCACCGAGTCGGCCGCCATCCGCATGCCGCCCGAGAACTCGTCGTTCTTGACGACGCCCGACAGGATCACCAGCTCGTCCTCGCGCAACCGGCCGCGGTGCAGCTCGAACAACTGGTTGTAGACCGTGACCTCGAGCTGCCCGCTCGCGTCGTCGAGCGTGACGATCAGCATCTTGCCGCGACGGGTCATCGTGGTCCTGCAGGCGGACACGATGCCGGCGACGGTCTGCGTGTCGCGCGAGGCACCGAGCGCGGCGATCGGCGTCCGGGCGAAGCGCCGCACCTCGTCCTCGAAGCCCTTGAACAGGTGGCCCGAGAAGTAGAAGCCGAGCGCGACCTTCTCCTCGGCCAACGCCTGCTTCTCGGTCCACGGCGCGAGGCGGACCGGCTCTGGCCGATGCGCCGCGTCGTCGAGTCCGCCGAACAGGCTGACCTGGTTGGCATGCAGCTCGGCGTGCTCGGCCGCGTCCATCGCCCGGCCGATCGACGCGAAGACCGAGGCCCGGCTCGCGCGTCCGTCGGCCGACAACGAGTCGAACGCGCCGGCCCGCACCAGCGCCTCGACGACGCGGCGGTTGACGAGGCGCTTGTCGACGCGCGCGCAGAGATCGAAGACGTCGCGAAACGGACCGCCGCCCCGACGCGCCGCGACGATCGACTCGATCGCGGCGCCGCCGGTGCCCTTGACCGCGCAGAGGCCGTAGCGGATCGCGTCGGCTCGTTCGGTCGCCGTCGTCGACGCTGCGCGCACCGGCATGAAATGCGCGTCCGACCGGTTGAGGTCGGGCGCGAGGACCGCGATGCCGTGATGGCGCGCGTCGTCGATCAACGACTTCACCTTGTCGGTGTCGTCCTGTGCCGCCGACAGGTTGGCCGCCATGAACTCGGCCGTGAAGTGCACCTTCAGCCAGGCCGTCTGCACCGCCAGCAGCGAGTACGCGGCGGCATGCGCCTTGTTGAAGCCGTAGCCCGCGAACTTCTCCATCAGGTCGAAGATCTCGTCGGCCTTGGCGCGCGTCACGCCGTTCTTCTCGGCCCCGGCGCCGAAGATGGCGCGGTGCGTGGCCATCTCGTCGGCCTTCTTCTTGCCCATCGCCCGGCGCAGCAGGTCGGCGCCGCCGAGCGAATAGCCGCCGATGATCTGCGCCATCTGCATGACCTGCTCCTGGTAGACCATGATCCCGTAGGTCTCCTCCAGGATCGCCTTCACGCGCGGATCGGGATACTCGAACCGCTCGCCCTTCTTGCGGGCGATGAAGTCGGGGATCAGGTCCATCGGGCCGGGGCGATAGAGGGCGTTCAGCGCGACGATGTCGCCGAAGCGGTCGGGCCGGGCCTCGAGCAGCATGCGCCGCATGCCGGGACTCTCGAACTGGAACACCGCGACGGTCTCGGCGCGGCGGAACACGTCGTAGGCGCGCGCGTCGTCGAGCGGGATGCCTTCGAGCGTGAACGCCTGCTGGTCCGCGTACAGCCGCCGGATATGCGCGGTGGTCCAGTCGAGGATCGTCAGCGTCGTCAAGCCGAGGAAGTCGAACTTGACCAGGCCGGCGCTCTCGACGTCGTCCTTGTCGTACTGGCTGACGACGCTGTTGCCCGCATCGTGCGAGCCCGGCTGCGCATACAGCGGCGTGAAGTCGGTCAGCTTGCCCGGCGCGATCAGCACGCCGCCCGCGTGCATGCCGACGTTGCGCGTGATGCCCTCGACCTGCTCGGCCAGCGCCAGCACCTCGCGGACCTCGTCCTCGTTGGCTTCGCGCTCGGCCAGCAGCGGCTCCTCTTTCCGGGCGTCGGCGATGGTGACGAGGCGGCCGGGCTTGAACGGGATCAGCTTGGCGATGCCGTCGACGAAGTTGTACGGCAGGTCGAGCACGCGACCGACATCGCGGATCGCCGCCTTGGCCGCCATCGTGCCGAAGGTGGCGATCTGCGCGACCGACTCGGCGCCGTATTTCTTCTTGACGTAGTCGATGACGGTGTCGCGGCCCTCCTGGCAGAAGTCGATGTCGAAGTCGGGCATCGACACCCGCTCCGGATTGAGGAAACGCTCGAACAGCAGGTTGTAGGCGAGCGGGTCGAGATCGGTGATGCCGAGCGAATAGGCGACCAGCGACCCGGCCCCCGAACCGCGGCCCGGCCCCACCGGCACGCCGTGGGTCTTGGCCCAGTTGATGAAGTCCGCCACGATCAGGAAGTAACCGGGGAAGCCCATCGAGCAGATGGTGGCCGCCTCGAAGGCGAGACGCGCGGCGTAGCGCGGCCGTTCGGCCTCGCGCGCCTCCATCGCCGGATAGAGGTGGACCAGGCGCCGCTCGAGTCCGGCCTCGGCTTCGAGCCGCAGGTGCTCGTCGAGCGTGCGACCGGCCGGGGTCGGAAACAGCGGCAACCGCGCGCGGCCGAGCTGCAGCTCGAGATTGCAGCGCTTGGCGATCTCGACCGCGTTGACGATCGCCGACGGGATGTCGGCGAACAACATCGTCATCTCGTCCTGCGACTTGAGCGACTGCTCGGGCGTGAAGCGCCGCACGCGCCGCGGGTTGGCGAGCATCTCGCCTTCGGCGATACAGGTGCGCGCCTCGTGCGCGACGAACTCCGCCCGGGTCAGGAACTGAACCGGGTGCGTGGCCACGACCGGCAGCGCGAGCTGCGCGGCGAGGGCGATCGCCGCGTCGATGTAGCGCTCGGCGTCGGCCTGGCCGTAGCGCTGCAACTCGATGTAGTAGGCACCCGGAAAGGCGGCGGCCCAGCGTCGCGCGTGCTGCAGCGCCTGCGCCTGCCGTCCCGCGGCGAGCGCCAGCCCGATGTCGCCGGCCTGTGCACCGGACAACGCGATCAGTCCGCGCGTGCCGACCTCGGCGAACCACTCGAAGCGCAACTCGGCGCGACCCTGCGACGCGTTCTCGAGATAGCCGCGCGACAGCAGCTCGCAGAGCGCCAGGTAGCCCTGCGGGTCACGGGCCAGCAGCAACGCGCGACTGGCGACGCGCTGGCTGCCTTCGCCCTCCCCGCTGATCCACACGTCGCAGCCCGCGATCGGCTTGACGCCGGCGGCACGGGCCGCCTTGTAGAAGCGCACCAGTCCGAACAGGTTCGACAGATCGGTCAGCGCCAGGGCCGCCTGACCGTCCCCAGCGGCCGCGGCGACGGCGCCGTCGATCCGCACGATGCCGTCGGAGATCGAGTATTCGGAGTGCATGCGCAGGTGCACGAAGCGCGGGTCGCCCGAAGCGGGCGCGGGCACGGGCACGGGCGCAGGGTCGTGCGAGGGGCGGTTCGACGCGGTTTCGGCCATGCGGCATTTTAACGTGCCCGCCCTCTGGCGCGGCTTGGAAGCGCCGGGCCGGCGGAGAGGTCGTGGCGCCGCTCGATCAAGGGGCAGGCGTCGTGCCCGGGAGCGCGGACAACGCCGCGAGTTCCCGGTCGCTGAACCCCGCGGCCCGCCGGTCGGCGATGTTGAAAGGGCCGCGGGGTCGCGGGGCCCGATAGGCGATCGCGAGCGCTTCGTAGGTCGCGACCGGGTCGAGGCCCGCGCGGCGGCACAGGTGGCCGTACCAGTGGTTGCCGATCCGCACGTGGCCGATCTCGTCGCGCAGGATGACGTCGACGATCGCGGCGCCGCCGCGGTCGCCGATCGACGAGAGCTTGTGACGCACCGCCGGCGAAGCATCCAGCCCGCGCGCCTCCAGCGTGCGCGGCACCAGCGCGACGCGGGCCAGCACGTCGTGCGACGTCCGTTCGGCCATCTCCCACAGCGCGGCGTGCGCCGGGAAGTCGCCGTAGCCGTGGCCCAGCGTGGCGAGATGCGCGTCCAGGAGCTGGAAGTGCCGCGCCTCCTCGCGCATCACCCGCGTCCAGTCGCGGTAGAACGCGTCGGGAAGACCCGCGAAGCGCCAGCACGCGTCGGCCGCGAGGTCGATCGCGTTCAACTCGATGTGCGCCAGCGCATGGATCAGGGCCGCATGACCTTCCGGACTGGCGATCGAGCGTTGCGGCACGGCGCCGGGTGCGACCAGGAGCGGTCGCTCGGGCCGTCCCGGGATGCCGCTGGGCGGCGCGATGGCCTCGTCCGATCCCGCGTCCAGGTGCTCCCCGGCCGCGCGTCCGGCCGACGCCTTGGCGGCGGGGTTGCATTCGAGCAGAACGGACAGAGCTTGTCGGCGGAGCGTCGAAGCCGCCGCCCGGGCGGCGCCGGTCAGTACAATCGTTTCGCCGACCGGGACGCCGCGACGGTCGTCGACCCGGTCGGTCCCGTCCGCTCCCGCTTCACTCACCACGGATTCCAGCATGGCCATCTACCGCCTCGGCGACCGCGTGCCTTCGATCGCGCCCTCGGCCTACGTGCACGAGACGGCGACCGTCGTCGGCAGCGTGACGCTCGGCGACGCGGTCAGCATCTGGCCGCAGGCCGTCCTGCGCGGCGACGGGGCGCCGATCACGATTGGCGCGCGCAGCAACGTCCAGGACGGCTCGATCCTGCATGTCGACGAGGACGTCGCGTTGACGATCGGCGAGGACGTGACGATCGGCCACCAGGTGATGCTGCACGGCTGCACCATCGGCGACGGGAGCCTGATCGGCATCCAGGCCGTGGTCCTCAACGGTGCGGTGATCGGCAAGGGCTGCCTGGTCGGCGCGGGTGCCCTGGTGACCGAAGGCAAGGTGTTCCCCGACCACGTGATGATCCTCGGCAGCCCGGCCCGCGTGATCCGCGAGTTGTCGCCGAAGGACGTCGAGCGGGTTCGCGGCGGAGCCGTTCATTACGTCGCGGAAGCGGTTCATTACCGCGATCATGCCGTGCGCATCGACGCGCCCGGCGCAGCCACGGAAGAGTTTCGATGAGCGATACGTTGCACAAATTCCTGTTCGATGCCGGCTCGAGCACCCGCTCGCCGGTGCGCGGCGAGATCGTCTCGCTCGCGTCGACGTGGCAGCAGATCAAGGAGCGCCACCCGTATCCCGAACCGGTCCTGCGCATGCTCGGCGAACTGGTCGCGGCCAGCACCCTGTTGTCGGCCAACCTCAAGTTCAACGGCGCCCTGATCATGCAGATCCACGGCGACGGACCGGTGCGCCTGCTGGTCGTCGAATGCAACGCCGACCTGACGGTCCGTGCGACGGTGAAGTTGTCGTCCGACGAAACCATCGCGGACGACACGACCTTCACCGATCTCGTCAACGCCCGGGGCGAAGGGCGCTTCGCGATCACGCTCGATCCGCGCGACCGTTCGCAAGGCCAGCCGTACCAGGGCATCGTGCCGCTCGAGGGCGAAAGCGTCGCGGCCGCGCTCGAAGGGTACATGCGCCGCTCCGAGCAGCTCGACACGCAGCTGTGGCTGGCCGCCGACGGCGAGCATGCGAACGGACTGCTGCTGCAGAAGCTGCCGCTCGACGGTGGCGGTCCCGGGACCGTCTTCGATCCGGACGCCGAGGCACGGGCCGAAGAGGTCTGGGAACGCGCCATCACGTTCGCCGACACGCTGGAACGCGACGAGTTGCTGAAAGTCGATCCGCCGACGCTGATGCGCCGCCTGTTCTGGGAAGAGACGCTCGCCGTCTACGACCCGGTGCCGTGCGCGTTTCGCTGCTCCTGCACCCGCCAGCGCGTCGCGGCGATGCTGGTCTCGCTCGGCGAACGGGAAGTCGACGAGACACTGGCCGAGATGGGTGGCATCCATGTCGATTGCGAGTTCTGCAACAGGTCTTACGATTTCGATACGGTCGACTGCGCGCAGTTGTTCGCCACGTCGAATACGCTGGACGGCTTGCGCACGGCCCACCAGCAACGGCACTGAACCGGCTCGTCCCGGCGACCAGGCTGCGGGGAACTGCCCGTCGAACGCTTGCTCGAATGCACATGGAACCGTCTCGAACGAAGGAAATGATCATGCGTCGCTTCACATGGATCGCCGCGGGTGCCGCGGCAGTCGCTCTGACGGGGTGCGTCAGCTATCCCGTGTACCAACCCGCGCCGGTGGCGCGGCTGACGCCGGCTCAAAGCGCCGCCCTGGCGTCGCAGCCGGTCCCGCAGGCCGACAAGGATCGCTACGCCGCTGCCGATTCCCAGGTGCAGCGCGAGGATCAGGCAGACCAGGATGCGCAGCGCCAGGCGCAGGTGGCGCAGTCGTACGCCTATGCCTATCCCGCGTATCCGGCCTATCCTGCGTACTCGTACGGCTATTACGGCTATCCGGGGGCCTACTACGGCGGCTTCTACCCGTTCTATCCGGGTCTGTCGCTGTCGTTCGGTTTTCGCGGTGGCTACGGTGGATACGGTGGGTATCGCGGCGGCTATCGCGGGTACGGCGGTGGTTACCGGGGTGGATTCCACGGTCGTCGCTGAAGCTGCCATCGCACGAGGCCGACGCTCAGTCGGCCTTTTTTTCGCCCGCGGGCAGCGGCTCGTCCGATCTCTCGCCAGCCCAGTAGGCTCGTGGGTCGGCGGTCGACAGGATCATCCGCTCGCCGCGAATCATGACCTTGTCCGAATCCGGGTAGAAGCAGACGTCGTCCGGCGACCGCGTACCGACGACGAGGTAACAGCATGTCTCGTCGCCGTCGTTGACGAGGCAATGCCCCATCGCCCGGCCCGCAGGGAAGCACACGTAGTCGCCGGCGACGACCGGGTAAGTCTCGGTACCGAGACGCAGCGTGGCGCGGCCGGCGAGGAACCACAGGTGCTCTTCTTCCTGCGTATGCCAGTGGAAGGGCACCGACTGCCGGCCGGGCGGCAACTCGTCGATCAGCACGCCGACACGAGTGCCGCCCGCGAGCGCGCCGAGTCGCTTGACGCGACCGCCGAAGCGCACGCCTTCGGACCACGGCTCCCACGGCACGTCGTCGACGGAAAAGGGGCGGATGGGCGGCGCTTCGTTCGACTCTTCTGCTGCGTTCACATCGGGCTCCGGTTCGAACACGTTTCGTGACGCCGCCGCACAAAAGAAAAGCGCACCCGAAGGTGCGCTTCTCGTGGACTGGACCGCCGTCATGGACGGCGGCCGAACCCGACGTCCGATTACAACGGGGTGATCTTCGAAGCCTGCAGGCCCTTCGGGCCCTTGGTCACTTCGAACGAAACCTTCTGGTTTTCCTGCAGCGACTTGAAGCCGCTGCCCTGGATCTCCGAGAAGTGCGCGAACAGGTCGCCACTGCCTTCGTCCGGGGTGATGAAGCCAAAGCCCTTAGCGTCGTTGAACCACTTAACGGTACCGGTTGCCATATTACTTTCCTTGCAAGGATTTAGATGCGCGAATGCCGCGCGAGTGGGTGCAGAACTATCAAGGGAAGGAATGGACAACCGACGACCACGGAAAAAAACCACCGCGTTGACGAACGACCAACAGACTCGACTTGAAAATTTTGCCGCGCCTTTATACTTCATCGGCCACGACAAAGCAAGAAACCATCCCCGATCCAAGTAGTTCGATCTCCCGAAACCAGCGGTTCGCGGCCTCGATCACCCGCATCGCGATCCGTCGGCGTGGCACCGACGACGGGCTCGCACGATGCCGCTACGGGAGTGCGGCACCGGCCCCAGCCTGCCTTGCGACACGACGAGAGCGCTGCTCCGGCGCGGCGGTCCGAGCGGGCCGGCTGTTGCAGGCAAGTCGCCGCGACGGCCCGCAGTGCGCTAAGCCTTGACGCTGCGCGAACATCGCTCCTAGCATCGCGGGATGCCCACGATCGCCCACGAACTCGACCGCATCGGCGAGCGCGTCGCGCTGCTCGCCAGCGCCTATCGCACGCTACACGACGAGAACCGGGCGTTGCGGCTCGCAGTCGATCAGCGCGACAGCGAAAACCGCCTGTTGCGCGACCGCCTCGAGTCGGCCTGCGAGCGGGTCGAACGGTTGATCGCTCGCGTCGTACCGGAATCCTGAGCGGCGGGCCCGTGGAGCACCTCACCGTGCAGATCCTCGATCGCGACTATCGCCTGTCCTGCGAGCCGGCCGAACGCGACACGCTGCTCGCCGCGGTCGCTCGCGTCGACAGCAGCATGCGCACGATTCGCGAGCAGGGCCGGATCGTCGGTACGGAACGCATCGCCGTATTCGCAGCGCTCAACCTGGCCGGCGTCCTGCTCGCGCGCGAGGCGGACGCCGTCGGCGACGCACCGACGTCCGGCGGACCGGTCGAGGCAGCGGCGCGCGACCCGGTTGCCGAGGACGCCATTCTGCGTAGAATGCAATCGATCCATGCGTTGCTCGACATGGCGCTCGTCGAGCAGGATCGCTAGCCCCCAGCGACCGCGCGACGTGGCCTCGGTTCGATTCACGCAGCACCGCCGAGATGGAAATACGGACCTCGGCTACGATATGGGCAGTACCGGTTCGATCACCCTGCTGTGCTCGCTCTAGACCAGACTTTCCTGTACCAACTTGTGTTGCTTCGGTTGTGGAACATCGCGGTGCCGTTGCGATCATCCCTAGTCGGATGAACCTGAAGCACCGCTGACTGCGACCCCCTGGACCTACCGGTTCAGGAAGACGGTCTGGCGGCATTGGCGGGGCCTTTTGCAAGCGGCCGACGATTTTCGTCGGCCGTTCTTTTTTCGACGATCGCCATGAGCCGTTCGCCGTGCAATCGCTGGTTGATGAAATCGGAACCGTCCGACGTGTCGATCGACGACGTGCTCCGCATGCCGCGTGCGACGGTGGCGTGGCACGGGGTGCGCAACTATGTCGCGCGAAACTTCATGCGCGACACGATGAAGGTCGGCGACCCGGTCCTTTTCTATCACTCCAGCTGTCCCGAGCCGGGCGTCGCCGGACTGGCCGAAGTGGCGAGCACCGCTTATCCCGACGAGACGCAGTTCGATGCGCAAAGCAAGTACTTCGACGCGAAGGCGACGCGCGAGGCGCCGCGCTGGATGCTCGTCGACGTGAAGGTGGTGCGGAAGACCCGTCTCGTCCCGCTCGCGTCGTTGCGCGAGCAGAAGGCGTTGACGGACATGGTGGTGCTCAAGCGCGGCAACCGCCTGTCGATCACGCCGGTCACCGACGACGAGTACCGGGCGATCGTCGCGCTCGCCGAATGAGCTTCTCGCCGGCGTCGGGTGGCAGCCCGGACGACGTCGCGCAGGTCGTCAGCGCGACCGTCGACGAGTGGCGCGGTCGCGCCGAACCCGAGTTGCAGGCCGTCGTCGAGCGAGGCGGCGTCGTCGCGCTGCCCGCCTTGCCCTTCGAGGTCACCGACCGCGAGCGCGCGCTGTTCACGACGTCGATCACCGACGAGCAGCGCAAGAGCATCTACCTGCGTGCCGGCCGCGACGGCGTCAGCGGCATCGCCGCCAGCGACACCGATCGCGTCACGGTGTCGGCGATGATCCGCCGCTACGCCGCCGGTGCGCACGCGTTGATCGACGGCCTGTTCCCCGGCTACCGGGCCGCCGATCATGCCATCGGCACCAGCTTCCGCCCGCGCGCGATCGGCGACGTATCGTCGGGCCAAGCCCTGTCTTGGCGGAAGGACGACACGCGCCTGCACATCGACGCGTTTCCGTCGAATCCCACGCATGGCGACCGCATCCTGCGTGTCTTCACCAACGTGCATCCGGCCACGATGCCGCGCAGCTGGCGGGTCGGCGAATCGTTCGCGTCGATGGCCGCGCGTTTCCTGCCGCGCACGAGCGGCTTGCCGCCCGGCGCGGCCTGGCTGCTGCACCGCTTGCGCGTCACGAAGCGGCCGCGATCCGCCTACGATCACCTGATGCTGCAGCTCCACGACCTGGCCAAGGCCGACGCGACGTATCAGCGGACCTGTCCGCAGCGGTCCGTCGACTTCCCGCCCGGCACGACGTGGATCTGCTTTTCCGATCAGGTCATGCACGCGGCGATGGCCGGACAGTTCCTGTTCGAGCAGACCTATCGGCTGCCGTTGACCTGCATCCGCGATGTCGACGCATCCCCGCTCCGCACGCTCGAGCGACTGACCTCGCGGTCCCTCGCCTGATTCGTCGCGTGACTCGTGACGACCCGCATCGCACCGGGATGCGGATTGCATAATGCGGCGACCCTCCCCGTCCGACCGCCCACGCGATGACCGTCCTCACCGACTACCCGACTGAAGCCGCCGCACCGTTCCCCGATCATCATCCGCGGGCGCTGCCGATGCTGTTCTTCACCGAGATGTGGGAACGCTTCAGCTACTACGGCATGCGGGCGTTGCTGGTGCTCTATCTCGTCAACGCGCTGCACTACGAGCGTCGCGATGCGCTCGCGCTCTACGGTCTCTACACCGGCCTCGTGTATCTGACGCCGATCGTCGGCGGCTACCTGGCCGACCGCTATCTCGGGCAGCGGAAAGCCGTCCTGATCGGCGGCCTGACCATGGCCCTCGGCCACTTCGCGATGGCCTTCGAGCCGCTGCTGTACCTCGCGCTCGGCCTGATCATCGTCGGCAACGGCTTCTTCAAGCCGACGCTGTCGACGCTGCTCGGCTCGCTGTACCGCCAGAACGACCCGCGGCGCGACGGCGGCTTCACCATCTACTACATGGGCGTCAACCTCGGCGCCTTCCTCGCGCCGCTGGTGGCCGGGACCCTCGGCGAGAAGCTCGGCTGGCACTACGGTTTCGCGGCGGCGGGCGTCGGCATGCTGGCCGGCATCGCGCAGTTCACGTGGGGGCAGAGCAAGCTCGACGGCGCTGGCCTGCGACCCGGCCAGACCCGCATCGGCGCCGGCGACTGGCTGCAAGTCGTCGTCATCTCCGCGGCGATGATCCCGCTGGTCTACGCCGTGCTGGCGCTCGCCGGGGTCTTCGGCCCGCTATGGGCTTCGATGAGCGGCTTCGCGCGGCTGGTCCTGGTGCTCGTCGTGGTGGGCGTGCTGTGGTTCGTCGGAAGCACGCGCGAAGGCAGCGACGCGGCGCCGTTGACGCGCGAGGAGTGGCAGCGCATCGCGTCGATCGGCATCATGGGTGTGTTCGTCGTGTTCTTCTGGATGGGCTTCGAGCAGGGCGGCGGCACGATGAGCCTGTTCGCCGACCAGCAGACCGATCGCACGGTGTTCGGCTGGGAGATCCCGGCCTCGTACTTCCAGGCCATCAATCCGCTCGCGATCGTCGCGCTCGGCCCCGTGCTGTCGATCATGTGGACGCGCATCGACTCGTCGCGCTTCGCGATCTCGACGCCGGCCAAGATGGGGCTCGGCATGATCATCCTCGGCCTCGGCTTCGTCGTGCTCGCCTATGCCGATGCCCGCGCGCAGGTGGTCGGCAAGGTCGGCCCCGAGTGGCTGACCATCGTCTTCCTGATCCATACCGTCGGCGAGCTGTTCCTGTCGCCGATCGGGCTGTCGATGGTGACCAAGCTGGCCCCGGCTCGACTGGCCGCGATGCTGATGGGCCTCTGGTACACCGCCAACGCGATCGCCAACTATCTGGCCGGATCGCTCGAGGAGATGCTCAAGTCGACGCAGATCCCGCTGTACTGGTTCCTGGTCGGCAGCTCGGTCGGCGCTGGCCTCGTGCTGCTCGCCATCACGCCGCTGCTCCGCAAATTGATGAACGGCCGCGGCTGACGGCGTCTCACAGCGGCAGGATCTTGAAGTCGAAGACGCGTTCGGCGAACCACACGGCCGACACCGTGATCGCGAACAGAGACACCGGCACCAGCACCCGGTCGCGATACCAGGCCTTCCGGCGCAACAGGTAGAGCGGCGTCAACGCCACCGCCACGATCAGCAACTGCCCCGCCTCGACGCCCAGGTTGAAGCGCAGCAGCGCCCACACGAACTGCCCGAGCGGCAGGTCGAGCTCGTGCAGCACGTCGGCGAAGCCGAAGCCGTGCACGAGGCCGAACACGAACGGCATCGCGGCGCTCTCGCGAAACCGGTTGGGCCGGATGTTGCCGATCGCGGTGAAGACGATCGTCACCGCGATGGCCGGCTCGATCAGGCGCGGCGACAGCTCGACGATGCGCAGCCCGGCCAGCGCGAGGGTCAGTGTGTGGGCGACCGTGAACGCGGTCACCGTGATCAGCACGCGCTTCAACGCATCGCGCCATCGATCGACCGGTGCCCAGCGACCGTCGCGACGCACCAGCACCGCCGGCAACAGCAGGCAGATCAGGAACAGCACGTGGTCGTAGCCGATCAGGATGTGGTGGACGCCCGCGGGGAAGAAGCCCTGCGCGAACGGACTGTCGCCGCCGCCGGCGCCCACCACGCCCGAGGGTCCGAGCATCACGGGACCGCCGGCCGGATCGAGCACGACCAGCACCGGCGCCGACGATCCGAAGCCGATCCGCACGATGCCGCGATGGGTCGGATCCATCTCGGTGAACAACGTGTAGTCGAGCTTCAGGCGGTCGCCGACGCGGCACGCCGCGGTGATGCGCAGCACGAGGTAGGCACCGTCGCTATGGTGGTCGAGCGCGTGCCCGACGATCTTCGGCGTGCAGCGACCGTCGTCGATCGTCAGCCGCGCCAGCGCATAGCGATCGATCTCTTCGAAATGCGCCCGGACCTCGCCCCAGGTCAGCTCGCGGTCGCCGTCGGCATCGAGGTCGAATCCGGCGTCCAGGTCGCGGAGCGCGATGTCCCAGCGCAGGTCGATCGCGTCGTCGCCGACCGTCATGAACAGGTACGCGTCGCTCGGCTTGTGGGCGGACGCGTCGAGCGACAGGCCGGCCAGGACCAGCGCGACGACCCGGCCGATCGCCCGGGCGGCCCGGTACACGCGCCACCGCCGATCAGCGCGCACCGTCGTTCCCCACGATCCGCTCGAGCCGCACATCGACGAGCCCGATGTCGCGGGCCGCACCCGACACTTCGCGGAGCGCCTGGCGATCGTCGGCGGCCCGCGCCGCTTCGGCCATCACGATGAAGTCGGCGGGTTCCTTCTGGATGCGCAGGTTGTCGCGCGCCACGGCGACCGCCGCCTTCGCGTCGCCCTCCACGGCGTACAGCGCGCGCGCCAGTTCGCGGCCGTGGATCGAGATGGCATCGCCGCGTTCCTTCGCCGCCTCGAAGCGGTCGTGCAGTTCGGTCGCCAGCGCCGCCGCATCGCCTTCCTTCGCCGCCTTTTTCGCAATCGCCAGACGGAGCAGGACACCGTCGCCGTAAGGACGCGGCTCGGCAATCAACAGGCGCTCGGCTTCCGCGTAGCGGCGATGCGCGATCAGGAAATCGACGTAGTCGAGCGACAGGTAGCTGTCGCGACCGAGCGCGAGCGCCGATCGGTAGGCCCGATCGGCGGCATCGTCGTGGCCCGCACGTTCCTCGAGTTCCGCGAGCGTGGTGGTCAGCCACTGGGCGATCGCCGGGTTCGTGGCGGGCGAGGCCAGCAGCGCCTCCACCCGGGTGCGGGCCTCGTCGACTCGTCCGCGCAACGCCGAATTCTCGGCCAGGCAGGCGGCCCCGTAGAGCGGCACGCGGACCTGGCGACAGCGGTCGTCGGAGTCGGCGTACCGTCCCTGCACCCGCGCGATGGTCGCCAGCGTCAGCGTGGCTTGCGGGTTGACGGGGTCCCGCGCCAGCACCGCTTCCAGCATGCGGCGCGAACCGTCGAAGTCGTGCTGGTATTGGGCGAGCGTGGCGAACAGGATGGCGATTCCGGGCGGCGCCGCGCCATCGTTGCGCCATGGGCCGATCGCCGCGAGCGCATAGCCGGCATAGCGCGGATCGCCCCGATCGCGCGCCTCGTCGAGCAACGCGCGAGCGCG
>CAHJXF010000060.1 GCA_903644065.1 Betaproteobacteria bacterium | reverse complement strand
CCGCATGCACCGGCAGTGCGAACGGTGCACCGTTACTGCCCCGCGCGATCGCCCGACGACGGGTCGACGCGGTGGCAGGCGTCCGCGGCGGCGGCGCGACCGGCGACATCTCGCTAAGATCCGATCCTGGTCGCCACCACCGTCGCGGGTCTTCATGCCGCTCTCGCCGCTCGTTCGCCGTTCCCTTTCGCTCCTCGCCTTTTTCCTGCCGCTCCACGCCATGGCCGCCGACGCAGTCGCCGACGATCCCTACCGCTATCTCGAAGACGTCGACGGCGCGGCGGCGACGCGCTGGGTCGAGGCGCAAAACGCCGTATCGACCGGGGAACTGCAGGGCGACCCGGGCTACGACGCGCTCTATCGGCGGCTGCTCGCGATCTTCGACTCGCGGGAGCGCATCCCCGCTGTCGCCAAGGTCGGCGACCGTTACTACAACTTCTGGCGTGACGCCGGGCACGTGCGCGGCATCCTGCGCCGCACCACTCTGGACGAGTACCGCAAGGCGGCGCCCGCTTGGGAGACGGTCATCGACGTCGACGCGCTGGCGGCGAGCGAGAAGGAGAACTGGGTCTGGAAGGGCTGGAGCTGCCGCTATCCGGACTACCAGCGCTGCATCGTCTCCCTGTCGCGGGGCGGCGGCGACGCGGTCGTCTCGCGCGAATACGATCTCGGCCAGCGCGACTTCGTCGCTCCTTCGTCGGGCGGGTTCTACCTGCCCGAGGCGAAGGGCAGCCTGTCGTGGATCGATGCCGACCACGTCTTCGTCATGACCGACTTCGGTCCCGGCACGATGACCGATTCCGGTTACGCGCGGATCGTCAAGCGCTGGACCCGCGGCACGCCGCTCGCCGCCGCCGAAGAGATCTTCGCCGGTCGCCAGACCGATGTCAGCGTCGGCGCGAGCAGGCAGCATCTGCACGTCGGCGATCGGGTCGTCTACCGTTCGCTGGTGACCCGGTCCATCGATTTCTACACCAGCGAGACCTTCCTGCTGACCGACGACGGCGTACCGCGTCTCGTGCGGCTCGAGCTGCCGGCCGATGCGAACCCGACGTTGTGGCGCGACCAGCTGCTCGTCACGTTGCGGAAGCCCTGGACGGCCGGCGTGCTGGGCAACCTGGTGGATCGACCGGCCGGCGCGTTGCTGGCGATCGACTTCACGCGCTTCCTGGCCGGTGCCCGTGACTTCACGATGCTGTACACGCCGGGTCCGCGGAAGTCGCTCGGCCAGGTGGCGACGACGCTCGACCACCTGTTGATCAACGACATGTCCGAGGTGCAGAACCACGTCGCCGAATGGACGCTGACCGACGGCCGCTGGACGCATCGCGCCGTGGACCTGCCGCTCGACGGCACCGTCTCGATGGCCGCCGTCGACGACGACGAGAGCGACGACTACTTCGTGTCGATCAGCAACGCGTTGCAGCCGACCACGCTCGCCCTGGCGCGCGTCGGCAGCGACCGGCGCGAGCCGCTGAAGGCGCTGCCGTCGTTCTTCGACACGAGCGGCATGGCCGTCGAGCAGCACGAAGCGACATCGGCCGACGGGACGCGCGTGCCGTACGTCGTCGCGACGCCGAAGGGCTACCGGTCGGACGGTCGCGCGCCGACCATCCTGTACGGCTACGGCGGCTTCGAGATCCCGATGCTGCCGCGCAGCTACAGCGCCGGCAGCGGTGCCGCCTGGCTGTCGCGCGGCGGCGTCTTCGTCGTCGCCGGCATCCGCGGTGGCGGCGAATTCGGCGCCGACTGGCACAACGCGGCCCTGAAGGAGAACCGCCAGCGCGCCTACGACGACTTCATCGCGGTGGCCGAGGACCTGATCGCGCGACGGGTCTCGTCGGCGGCGCACCTCGGCATCATGGGCGGCAGCAACGGCGGCCTCCTGGTGGGTGCCGTCGCCGTGCAGCGGCCCGACCTCTTCAAGGCGGTGGTCTGCCAGGTTCCGCTACTCGACATGCGCCGCTACAACAAGCTGCTGGCGGGCGCCTCGTGGATGGGCGAGTACGGCGATCCCGACGTGCCCGCGGAATGGGACTACATCTCCCGCTACTCGCCTTACCAGAACGTGGTGGCGGGCAAGCGCTATCCGCGCATCCTGTTCACCACGTCGACGCGGGACGACCGCGTCCATCCGGGTCACGCGCGGAAGATGGCGGCCAGGATGCTCGATCAACGGCACGACGTCCTGTACTACGAGAATACCGAGGGCGGCCACGCCGGCGCGGCGAACAACGAGCAGCAGGCGCGCATGAGCGCGCTCGAATACACCTTCATGGAACGCGAACTGCGCTGAGCCGCGACCGCCCGTCCGCCTCGTCACCGGACGACGGCTCGGCGACGAACGAGAAGCGCTGTTCCACGAACGGCCGGTCCGGCTCGCACCGGCGTTCGACGAAGGTCGCGCGACCGTGGCGATCGACGACCAGCACGGTCGACGCCCGCGTTCCGTAGCCCGGCATGCGAATGAACGCCGCGGACAACGCCCGCTCGACCGCGAGGGGCACGCCGGTTCGCGGCAGGTCGCGGTCATCCGCGATCGTGCGGTCGTCGAGCAGCGCGAACAGGTCGTCGACCAGCGCGTCGACGGAGCGCACGGTCTTGACCACGGTCCGCAGCGCGTCGCCGGCGCGATCGACCTTCGGCCACGACGTGTCGAGTCGCGCGTTCGACAGGGCGTGGACGCCGGGCACGATGCCGATCGGCGTGGCATCGGCCGGGCCGGACACGGCCCACATTCCCATCGCGTCGGCCCGCGTAGCCGACCACTGCGCCGCGAGCAGGTTGAAACCGTTGTATAGCGGAGCCGTTCCGGCGATCCTTTCGAGCGCCTCGGCGGGGCGGCCTGCCGCCGCGAGGAAGTCGCCGACCAGGGCGCCGCGCGACGGCGCATCGGCCCGCATCGCCGTCGGGTCGCGGTGATTGGTCAGCGCGGCGAAACGACCGTTTCGCGCGACGCCCATCCACGTCCCGCCGGCGCGCAGGTCGCGGCCCGCGAGCCGTACGCCATCGGGCCACCAGTCGGCCGGCGCGGTCGGGCGCTCGAAGAACTCGTCGCGATTGCCGGCGACGATCAGCGGAAAGTCGTCGTGCGCCTGCCAGGCGAAGGCGATCAGGCACACGACGGCGAGGATCCGGACGCCAGGTCCGCGAAGCGTTCGACGTGTCGCGGGCCCGCCAGCGTCGCGAGATCGTGTTCCGTGACGAACGCCGCGAGGCGCGCCTCGAAATCAATCGTCGCGTCCGGATAGATCTCCATCCAGGTCTGCGTTTCCCCGGCGCTGGGCTCGCGCCGCATCAACCGCGGGTGTCGGCCGTCGCCGGCCAGCGCCGCCTGCATCGCGCGCACCCGCGCGAGCACGGGCTCCACCGCCTCGTCGCGAACCGTGTAGTAGACGAAAAGATCCACGCGCCGGTCAGAGTCGGGGCCGCACGAACACCTCGTTGTCGGGCAGCGCGTAGGGCAGCGGCTCGACCGTCGCCATCGGCCCATCGCGACCGATGTGCAGGTCGGGCGACGCGAACGACGCCACGGGCAATTCGATCAGCAGGGCCACGCGGCCGTCGTCGCCTCTCTCGGCGTCGATGACGAGGCCGCACGGTTCCGGACCCGCCGACCAGACGTCGCTGCCGGGCGCCGGTACATCGTCGCGCGCGTCGAGCGTGGCCAGCGCCATGCGCCGCTTCAGCTTGCCGAGGTATTGACTACGGGCGACGACCTCTTGACCCGGGAAGCAGCCTTTCTTGAAGTCGACGCCGCCGAGCGCTTCGAGGTTGACCATCTGCGGCACGAACCGGTCCTGGGTCGCGAGCGTGATGCGCGGCAAGCCCGAGCGGATATCCTGCCAGCGCCAGGTCCGGGCGTCGATGGCGTCCGCGTCGGCTGACGGCGCCTTAGCGACCGGCCGCACTTCGAGGCAACGTCGATGCCCGTCGCAGTCGGGCAGTCGTACCCGGGTCCGGTCCCGATCAGTCGCCGTCGCCCACGGCGCCAGGGTCGCGATCTCGGGACGGTGAGCGCCGCCCAGTCCGCCGAGGACGTGCGTCGACGACGCATCGTCGATCGTCACCTTGGCTCGCATCACGTACTGGCGCAAGCGCTTCGCGATGCCTTCCGCGATGTCGTCGGAGACCGCCAGCCATACCGCGGCGCCATCGGTCCAGCACAGGAAGGTGGCGAGCAGCCGACCCTTCGGCGAGCAGTAGCCGGCCAGCGACGCGACGCCGGGCGGCGGCACGTTGCGGGTCAGCTGGCTGTCGAGGAAGGTCCGTGCATCGACGCCGCGTACCAGCAGCGGACGCAGGTGGTCCAGCGATCGGGTCCCGACGGCGTGGGGGGCTGACGACAGGTCGTCCATGAGCGAGGCGCCGGGTTCGGGGGCGGAAAGATGAGCGGTGGCAGGCGGTTATCATAATCGCCGTCCCCTCGAAACACCTTTCCACCCGACACCGCCGTTGAAAGTCATCGCCCGACTGTTGGTGCTGCTCCTGGTCGTGACCGCGGGCCTGGGTTGGGGACTGCACCGCTGGGCGAACGCCCGGCTAGCGCCGTCGGGCGCCCCGCTCGAGGTGACGATCGCGCCGGGTTCGTCGATCCGTTCGATCGCGCTGCAACTCGAAGCCGCCGGCGTCGGGTCGAATCCGTGGCTGTTCTCGGCCCTGGCGCGCCTCGAACGGCGCGCGACGCGGTTGCGGGCCGGAACCTATGCGATCGCGCCGACGCTCACTCCCGAGACGCTGCTCGACAAGCTGGAGGCGGGCGACGTGGTCCGCATCGCGCTCGTCATCCCGGAGGGCTGGACGTTCGCGCAGATGCGGAGCGTCATCGCGCAGCATCCGTTCGTGCGCCAAACGGTGGTCGCCCTGACCGATGCGCAGCTGATGAACGCGATCGGGGCGGGTTCCGGCCAGCCCGAAGGCCAGTTTTTCCCCGATACGTATCTGTTCACCCGCGGCACCAGCGATCTCGACCTCTACCGGCGCGCTTATCAGGCGATGCAGAAGCGCCTCGGCGACGCCTGGGCGTCGCGCGCGGCCGATCTGCCGCTCGCGACGCCGTACGAAGCGCTGACCCTGGCATCCGTGGTCGAGAAGGAGACCGGTCGCGCGGCCGATCGACCCCGGGTCGCCGCGGTCTTCATCAATCGCTTGCGGCGCGGCATGTTGCTGCAGACCGATCCGACGGTGATCTACGGGATGGGCATCCGCTTCGACGGCAACCTGCGGAAGGCCGACCTGAGCGCCGATACGCCGTACAACACTTACCTGCGACCGGGCCTGCCGCCCACGCCGATCGCCCTGGTGGGCGCGGCGGCCCTCGCGGCGGTCGTCAATCCGCCGCACACGGACGCCCTCTATTTCGTCGCCCGGGGCGACGGCAGCAGCGAGTTCTCCGACAAGCTGATCGATCACAACCGCGCCGTCGACCGTTTCCAGCGGGGCGGGGCGACGCGGGCCCGGCCGTGAATCAGGCCGTGAATCAGGCCGTGATCAGGCCGTGATCAGGCCGTGCAGCACGCCATGAAACAGGCCGTGAATCGGCTGGGAAGCAAGCTGGGAAGCAGGCCATGAAGCAGGCAGGCCATCCCCGCTTCGTCACGTTCGAAGGCGTCGACGGGGCCGGCAAGAGCACGCACGTCGGGTGGTTCGCCGAGATGCTCGCCGCGCGTTGCGGCGTGGAAGTGATCCTGACGCGCGAACCGGGCGGCACCGCGCTCGGCGAGGCGCTCCGCAGCCTGGTCCTCCATCGGCCGATGCATCTCGAGACCGAGGCGCTGCTGATGTTCGCCGCCCGTCGCGAATTGCTGGCGGAGGTCATCGAGCCGGCGCTCGCCCGCGGCGCCTGGGTCGTCAGCGACCGCTTCAGCGACGCCACCGTGGCGTACCAGGGCGGTGGGCGGGGGCTCGCCGCGACCAAGATCGCCGTGCTGCGGCAGTGGGTGCATCCGCTGCTGGAACCCACGCTGACGGTGCTGTTCGATCTCGCACCGGAGGTCGCGCGCCGGCGCATCGAGACGTCGCGCACCAGGGATCGTTTCGAAGCCGAGGACGAGGCGTTCTTCGTTCGCGTGCGGGACGCGTACCGCGCGACGGCGGCAGAAGACGATCGCCGCTTTCTTGTAATCGACGGTAGCCGGACCGTCAACGAGATTCGTAAACGACTCGAGGAAATTATCGCAAGTCTATGTTGCTAAACGACTTAACGGTTTTTCGACTCGAAACGGGTGGACCTCAATGTTTCATCAAAGCAGTTTGACGTAACCAACTGAATCGTATGCATTTGACATTGCCCGACTGGTTGGATGACGACCTTCGTCACCTCGCGGAACAAGAGGGACGGTCCCACCATGCCATCCTGTTGTACGGGCAGGGCGGCATCGGCAAGCGCGCGCTGGGATCGGCGCTCGCGCGCAGTCTGTTGTGCGAATCGGTCGATCCCGAGCGACGCCATCAAGGAGGCTGCGGCGAGTGCCCTGCCTGTCACTGGTTCGATCAGGGCAACCACCCGGACTTCCGGAAAGTGGTGCCCGAAGCGGTGGCGGCGGCAGAAGGGCAGGAGCTGTCGGACGACCCGTCGCAGGCGGACGAGTCCGCCGGTGCCGAGACGTCGGCCCGCGGCAAGCGCACCCCGAGCCGCGAAATCCGCGTCGATCAGGTCCGTGCGTTGCAGTCCTTCGTCTCGGTCGCGACGCACCGCAGCCGCTTTCGCACCATCCTCGTCTATCCGCTCGAGACGCTCAACGACGTCGCCGCCAACGCCTTGTTGAAGATGCTCGAGGAGCCGCCGGCGCGGACGGTCTTCATCCTCGTCGCCGACCATCTCGGGCGGATTCCGGCCACCATCGTCTCGCGGTGCCGAAAGACCTTCATCGCCACGCCGCCCGCGGCGGTCGCCACCGCCTGGCTGGTCGAGCAGCAGGTGGTGGATGCGGCGGCGATGCTGGCCATGGCGGGCGGCGCGCCGCTGGCGGCCCTGGCGTTCTCGCGCGACGACGACGGCGTGGTGGCGCATGGTCGGCTGCTCGCCTTTCTCGCCCGTCCCGACAGCGAGGCGGCGCTCGCGACCGCCGAAGCGCTGGGCAGGGCGCCGCCCGGACCGTCCGTGCGCTGGCTGCAACAGTGGCTGGCGGACTGCATCGCACAGCGCCTGACGGGGCGGATACGCTATCATCCGACGCAGTCTGCAGCGATCGCCGGACTGGCCGGTGGCGCGCGCTTGAGCAGCATGATGGACCTGGGCGAACGGGTGAACGACGTTCGCCGCAGCGTCGACCATCCGCTCAATCCGCGCTTGTTGCTGGAGAGCCTGTTGTCCGCCTATGCCGATGCGATGTCCGTATCGACCCAGGCGCCTTTCGACGAGCACCGACCCACGGCCGTGCGATGAGCGACGACGCCAAGACCATGACGCCGGTCGCCCGGCCCAGCGTGCTTTCCCTCAACATCAAGGAGAAGGCGGCGCTCTACGCGGCGTGGATGCCGTATCTGAAGCACGGCGGCATCTTCGTGCCGACCGCGCGGCCGTACAACGTCGGCGACGACGTCTACCTGCTGTTGTCGCTGACGGACGACCCGGCGAAGTTTCCCGTCGCCGGCAAGGTGGCCTGGGTGACGCCCCAGGGCGCGCACAACAACAAGGCGCAGGGTATCGGCGTGCATTTCGCGGACGACGACGGCGGCCGTGTGGCCAAGAAGCGCATCGAGGAAATCCTCGGCGCCGCGATCAAGTCCTCGCGGGCGACGCACACGCTTTGACGGCGGGTCGTGCCACGAACGTCCCGGCCGCGGAGCACGGCACCGCCTTCGCGTTTCGCGATGCGCGTGTGGACGACCTGGCGGAGATCGTCGCGATCTACAACGCGACCATCCCCGGCCGCGGCGTCACCGCGGATCTGGAACCGGTCAGCGTCGAAAGCCGGCTTGCCTGGTTCGATGCCCACGATGCCACGCGACGCCCGTTGTGGATCGCCAGCACCGGCGGGCGCATCGTCGGCTGGCTGAGCTTCTCCGACTTCTATGGCCGGCCCGCCTACGGCGCGAGCGTCGAAGTCAGCATCTATCTGTCCGAGACCGTCCGCCGGCAAGGACTCGGGCGAACCTTTTTGGAGCGCGCGATCGCGGTCGCGCCGGGCTTGGGCGTGAAGACGCTGCTCGGCTTCATCTTCGGCCACAACGAGGCCAGCCTGCGACTGTTCGAAGGGCTGGGCTTCGGGCGCTGGGGCAACCTGCCGTGCGTCGCGTCCCTGGACGGCGTGGAGCGCGATCTCGTCATCGTCGGACTGCGGGTCGATGCGGGCCCGGACGGAACGACCCGCCGCATCGCCTAGTCGGCACCGCCCGGACGGCATCGCCATGTTCGTCGATTCGCACTGTCATCTCGATTTTCCCGACTTGGCGACGCGCCTGCCGGAGGTCCTCGGCCGCATGGTCGACCACCGTGTCACGCATGCGCTGTGCATCTCGGTCGACCTGCGCGACTTTCCGCGGGTCCTGGCCGTGGCTGAAAGCGCGCCGTACCTGTTCGCGTCGGCCGGCACGCATCCCGACTATGAGGACACCGAGGAACCGACGGTCGAGCGCCTGGTGGCGCTGGCCGACCATCCGAAGGTCGTCGCCATCGGCGAGACGGGCCTGGACTACTTCCGCCTGACCGGCGACCTCGAATGGCAGCGCGAGCGTTTTCGCGTGCACATTCGCGCCGCCCGCGCCGCCGGCAAGCCGCTCGTGATCCATACCCGTTCGGCCGCGGACGACACGCTGCGACTGATGAACGAGGAGAGGGCGGGGGAGGCGCGGGGGGTGCTGCACTGCTTCACCGAGTCGTGGGAGGTCGCCGCGGCCGCGATCGACCAGGGTTTCTACATCTCGCTGTCGGGCATCGTCACGTTCAAGAACGCGAAGGCGCTGCACGACGTCGCACGCCGCATCCCGCTCGACCGACTGCTGATCGAGACCGATTCGCCGTACCTGGCGCCGGTGCCGTTTCGCGGCAAGACCAACGAGCCGGCGTTCGTGGCGCACGTGGCGGCCCGGGTCGCGGAACTGCGGGGCGTCACGGTCGACGAGATCGGCGACGCGACCACCGACAACTTCTTCCGGCTGTTCGGCGCAGCCGTCCGCACGTGAAGCGCCTCTTCGCGGCGCTGCTGGCCTGCTTCGCCATGGGCGCCGGCGCGGTCGCCGCGGGCACGCCGGACGACCTGTTCAGCGCCGCGTCGATCGACAACCTGCGCGACCTGCGACGCCTGGTGCAGAGCCGGGCCGTCGATCCGACGACGCTGGACGCGCGCGGCGACACGCTGTTGATCGTCGCGATCCGCAACGACGCGTCGCGCGTCACCGATTTCCTCATCGCCGATCCACAGACCGACGTCGAGGCGACCAACGTCTCGAGCGAGACGGCGCTGATGATCGCCGCCTATCGCAACCGCAAGGACGTCGTCGAGCGCCTCGTCGCCCGGGGAGCGGAGGTCAACCGCCAGGGATGGACCGCCCTGCATTACGCGGCTTCGGTCGATGCGCGCGACATCGTGGCGCTGCTTATCGACCATTCGGCCTACATCGACGCGGAGTCGCCCAATCGCACGACGCCGTTGATGATGGCGGCCAGAGGCGGCTTCGAACTGCTGTGCCATCAGCTGATCGATGCGGGCGCGGATCCGACGCCGCGTAACGAGCGCGACGTGACGGCAGCGGATTTCGCACGGAAGGCCGGCAGCGGCGAACTGGCCGACTGGCTCGATTCGCGCAGCACGGCGTGGCGCGCAAAATACGGTTCGCCGGCAGGCGATGCGTCGCGACGGCGCTGAACCCCCAACGATGGGCGGCTTCGGGCGACCGGGGACCGCGATTCCGATGAGATCACCAGATACCGTCGGCTTGCCGGGCATCCTGCCGGGCACGTCATCCACGGCGACGAGCCGCATGGCGCGCTTGCCGACGACGTTCGGCGCCGCGCGCCATGCGCGTTTCACGCAACAGTCCCATGCGCTCGGCGGTCCGGTCGCCAGTCCGCGCTCCGTCCTGATCGGCACGGCGATCGCCGTGGCGTTGTACTGGATCGGGTGCCGCCTGAGCGAGTGAAGCCGGCGTCCGACGATGCCGAACCGGCGCTCGACGCATCGACCGACGACACGCAAGGCCACACGAAGGAGAGCGGCTCCGTTCCACGGCGATCCAACTGCGCATAATTTGTATTATGTCAACTCACGCATCGGTGCGGTCGGCTAGCAGGTTCAACGGGCTCGCCGTCGCTCCACGGCCGGGAACGGGCTGCGAACGCTGCGCCTGCCTCCCTGCTCGCGGTGCCACCTTGCGATGGCCGAGGCGCGGCGTTCCCATTGCGGTCGCGTTCGCGACGGTCGCATCCGCAGCCGTCCGGCGACGACACGACGGCTTACGATAGCGGTCGTCCTGTCTGGAGCCGCCTTGAACGACCTCGCAAGCCACATCGTCGCCGTGCCGGACTTTCCCAGCCCCGGCATCCTGTTCCGCGACATCGGGCCGCTGCTGCGCCACCGCTTCGGTGCGACCATCGCGACGCTCGGCGACCAGTTGAGCGGCGACGAGTGGGCCGCCGTCGACGTCGTGGTCGGCATCGAGTCGCGGGGTTTCGTACTCGCGGCCGCCCTAGCCGAGCGCTTCGGCAAGGCGTTCGCCCCGGTCCGCAAGCAGGGCAAGCTGCCGCCTCCGATCGTCGCACTGCCCTACTCGCTCGAGTACGGCACCGGCGTGCTGGAGATGCAGAGCGGTACCGGCCGCGTCCTGCTCGTCGACGACGTGCTCGCGACGGGGGGCACGCTGACCGCGGCGGCCGACCTGTGCGAAGCGGCCGGCTATGCGGTCGACGGGCTGCTGGTCCTGATCGACATCGGCATCGTGCCGGACTTCGCCTGGCAGGCGCGGACGACACACGGCGTCGTCCCGGAGAGCATCGCCGGGCAGTCCATCGTTCCGGAGTCGATCGTTCCGGAGTCGATCGTTCCGAAGTCGATCGTTCCGAAGTCGATCGTTCCGAAGTCGATCATTCGTTACTGACCTTCGAGCCAGCCGCCCGCCGGCATCGCGGAACGTTGGCGGCGTCCGCCGTTCCTAGCTTCCCGACCCATTCGAATGATCCCGATGACGCCTACCTTCCGCCGCACGGTCTTCCTGGTGTCGTGCCTGCTCTGCACGGCGCTCGCCGCGCCGGCGTCGGCCGCCGACGCCGATCCGGCCACGACCCGCATCCACGGTTTCTACGACGTCCTGGTCGACACGATGAAGACCGCGCAACGCACGCCGGTCAAGGCCCGCTACGACAGGCTCGAACCGGCGATCCGCTCGACCTTCGACCTTCCCGCGATGACGCGCATCGCGGTCGGCCCGACGTGGACGACCCTGACGCCGGACGACCAGCGCGCGCTGGTCGACCAGTTCGGCCGTTTCACCATCGCGACCTACGCGGCCCGCTTCGACGGCTATTCGGGCGAGCGTTTCGACGTGGCCGCGGCGACCGATGCACGCGGGGCGAATCGCGTCGTGCACACGACGCTCGTCCGGGTCTCCGGCGATCCGGTGGCGCTCAACTATCTGGTTCGTCCCGGCGACGACGGCTGGAGAGCCATCGACGTCTACCTGAGCGGCACGATCAGCGAACTGGCGTCGCGGCGCTCCGAGTTCAGTGCCGTGTTGAAGAGCGGCGGCGCCGCCGCCCTGATCGACAGCCTGAAAGCGCGGACCGACAAGCTGCTGCAGCCGGCCTGACCGCTGCGCCGCGCTCAACGCAGCGGCAGGGTGACCGGGGCCGACGGCGTGGGTTCGACCGCCGGAGCACCCGGATCGGCCAGGTCGTCGTCGACGGCCTCGCCCGTGCGCACCTCGCGCAGCGTGGCATTGCGGTTCTGCCGCCAGACGCTGCGCAGGTAGGCGTAGAAGTCGACCGAACTCGCCTCGATCGCATCGAGCGACTCGATGTTGCGCGAGCGCAGGTCGACGCCGCCCGAAACCCCGATCACGACGGCTGCCTCGCGCCGCGTCGAGTCGGCGCCGACGTGCCCGAACGGCGCCGTGTAGGTGTCGACGCCGAGCCCCAGCGCATCGCGCACGTTGGACGGGCCGAGCAGCGGCAGCATCAGGAACGGCCCGTCACCCAGTCCCCAGGCATAGAGGGTCTGGCCGAAATCGCCCGACTGACGCGGCATGCCGAGCTCGGCCGCCCGGTCGAACAGGCCACCGAGGCCCCAGGTCGAATTGATGATGAAGCGCCGGCCGCTGATGCCGGCGGCTTCGCCGCGGCCCTGCAGCAGGTCGTTGGCGAAGACCAGCGGCTCGTGCAGGTTGTCGATGAAGGATCGAATGCGGTCGCGCAGCGCTTGCGGCAACGCCGCGCGATAGGCCTGCGCCACCGGCTTGATGACGGCGTGATCGACCGCCGTGTTGACCGCGAACACGCTGCGGTTGACCGATTCGAACGGATCGCCCGACGCGTCGTCGGCGGCGGTCCCGCCCGGCACGGAGGCGCATCCCGCGCAGGTGAGGACGACCGTGGACACGATCCGGCGAGACCAGCTTGCGTACATGGAATGCCTGCGAAAGGGGATCTAGTTGCAGTGGAGCCGACTGCCGTCGGTCTAACTTCAGAAGGTCGAAGTGCGGAAGGTCGGCCTGCAGAAAGTCGACCTGCACCGTCGTCGAAGTGCCCGGTCGGACTGCAGGGTCGTCGGACTGCAGGGACGTCGAACTGCCCGGTCGGACTGCAGGGACGCCGGACTGCAGGGACGCCGGACTGCAGGGACGCCGGACTGCAAAGTCGTCGAACTGCAGGGACGTCGACCTGCAGGAACGTCGGTCTGCCGGTTCGTCGAACCACGGATCGTCGAACTGCGGCGTCGATTATAGGTTTGCTCGCGCGCCCACCCCGCCCGGCACCACCGAGACCGGCTCGTCGCGCGAGTCGGGCGAACCGTCGCGCACCCAGGCGCCGACGCCGTCCAGCAGCCGCGTCACGTCGCTCGCCGCGACGGCGCCCATCGTCGAGATGCGGAACAGCGACCGCGCGAGGCCGCCCTGCCCGGCGTAGATCACGAAGCCTCGGGCCTTCAGCGCGTCGTGCAGCGCGTCGTAGGAACGACCGTCCGGCAGGCGATAGGCGCGCAGCACCACCGACGACTCTTCCGGCGGCAGCAGCGCGGCGATGCCGAGCGCCGCGAGCCCGCTTCGGACCTGTTCGGCGAGCGACGCATAACGCGCGTGGCGGGCGACGCGACCGCCCTCCTCGTCGAACTCGCGCAACGCCTCGACCAGCGCGTAGTAGGCCTGGACTGCCGGTGTGAACGGGGTACCGCGCCGGTCCTGCAGGGTCGCCCCGCGGACCAGGTCGAGATAGTAGGTCCGGCTGCAGGCGCGCTCCAGGGCGTCGCGACGCACGATGACGAACGAGGCGCCCGGCACGCCGTGCAGGCACTTGTTCGCGGTCGCCGCCACGGCATCGATGGGGGCGCCGGCGAAGTCGATCGCCTCGGCGCCGAAGCTGCTGACGGCGTCCACCAGCAGGCGCACGCCGTGCGCTCGACACACCGCCGCGAGCGCCGCGAGGTCGTTCAGGCGGCCGGTCGTGGTCTCGTGATGGACGGCCGCCACGTGGGTGATGTTGCGATCCGCGGCGAGGCGCGCGGCGACGGCCGCGACGTCCGGTGGCGACAGCCAGTCGTGGCGGACCGCGTCGCCGGCGATGCGGTACTGGCGCGCCATCGCCGCGATGCGCTCGCCGTACACGCCGTTCTCCACCACCAGCAACTTGCCGTCCGCGGGGACCAGCGACGCGACCATGCTTTCCACGGCGGCGGTCCCCGATCCGGTCAACAGGACCGCCGACCACTCGTCCGGGTCGAGCGCATGGACCGCGAGCAGTCGCCGCCGCGCCTCGTCCTGCAGGTCGTAGAACTCGCTTTCGCGATGGCACAGGTCGGGCCGTTGCAGGCTTTGCCGCACGCGCGGACTGATCGTCACCGGACCCGGGTTCAGGAGCAGCATCAGACCGCCGGCGACGCGAAATGGCGCATCAGGCGGGCCCGCACGTCGACCGGCGTCATCGTCGGCCGCGGCAGATCGTCGGGGGTGCCGGGCCGCAGCGACAGGGCGATGAAGCGCGCGCCCTCCGCGTCGTTCGGCCCGGCGAGCGCGTCGAGGAGCGCGAGGTCGTCGCCTTCGATCGCCGACCCGTAGCCGCAGGCGGCGGCCACCGCGGCGAACGACACGTTCGCCGACACGGTGGCCTGGCCGCCGGTGGATTCGTGCGCGCCGTTGTCCAGCAGCACGTGGGTCAGGTTCCGCGGACCGTAGCTGCCGACGGTCGCGAACGCGCCCATGCGCATCAACGCCGCGCCGTCGCCGTCGAGCGCCACGACCTGCAGGTCGGGACGGGCCAGCGCCAGGCCGAGCGCGAACGGCGTGACACACCCCATCGAGCCGACCATGTAGAGCTGGTTGGCGCGGTCGTCGATCGCGTACAGCTCGCGGCCGCAGTAGCCGGTCGACGCGAGCACGACGGTGGACTCGACCGGCGTATGCCCGATCACGCGCCGCAACGCGTCGTGTCGCGTCGGCCGCGCGTCGTCCGCACCCGCGTCCGCCCCCGCGTCGGCGTTCGCGT
>CAHJXF010000059.1 GCA_903644065.1 Betaproteobacteria bacterium | reverse complement strand
TGCGACGGGGTGCTCCACGCGGCCGGGCGAGGAGCGGCAGCGTCGGCCTCGCCGGTCGTCGAACACGGTGCGGCTCGCGTCCTGCGATGCCCGCCCGGGGCATCGCAGACGTTCGTGGCGGCGGGTTGCAGGGCGCTGCAGCTCGACCGAGCGGCCGATGGCCAGTCGAACGGCAGGGAGCGTTACCGCACCGGCGTGGCATGCCGCATGCGACGTCAACGAGGGAGAACCGATGTCGAAGAGTCCGACGTGGAACACGGTGGTGCTCGTCTGCAAGGCCTGCGGCAAGCGCGGCAGCGGACCGAAGAAAACGCGGCCCAAGGCGATCGCGGACGAACTGCGCCGCGCTGCCGGACGGACGCGACCGCGACCGCGCGTGTTGCTGACCGGCTGCCTCGGCCTGTGCCCGAAGGCAGCGACCGCCGTCGCGCTGGTCGGCGAACGGCGGGCCACGCTGCTGCTCGCCGTCGAGCGGACGGCCCAGCTGGCCGAGTTGATCCCGCTGATCGAACGGCCGCCCGTCGAGCTCGAGTGAAACGCCCGGAGCGGCCGGTGCCCCGGGCTCGCCGCCTCAGCTGTCGCGGGCCGGGCTGGCGGCGTCGATCGGCTCGGGCGCATCGACCATCGACAGCGTCTGCTTCTGCGCGCGGGTGTCGATGCGACGCGAGCGCACGAACGGCGCCAGGGCCTGCGGCTGTCGCGTCTCGAGGGCCCGCATCACGCCTTCGATGACGCGCAGGTCCGCGAGCCCTTCCTCGGCACCGGGCTCCGGCGCTTGGTCGTCGAGGATGCAGGCCGAGAAGTACTTCATCTGGCCGCCGAACTGGTCGGTCGCCTTGAAGGCCTCGTGGCTCTTCTTCTTTCCGATGGTGCGGAACTGCTCCAGCCCTTCGCCGAAGGTGAACGCCGGATCGAGCTGGATGCTGCCCTTCGTGCCGGCGACGGTCAGCCGTCCGACCGAGTTGGCGTAATAGGAGACCACGAACTGCCCGATGCGGTCCTCGGGAAACCGCAGGGTCACCGCGACCGTGTCGTCGACGTCGTCCGCGAAGCCGGCCGCCGGATGACGGGTCGCGACGGCGGACACGACCTCGACCGGCTCCTCGCCGAACAGGTAGCGCATCGCGTTGATCGGGTAGGGCGCCATGTCGAGCAGGGGACCGGCCAGCGCACCGCTGTGCGCGCGGTGGTTCGCCGGGTCGACCATCTGCGCGAAGACCGAGGTCGCCATGATCAGCTCGCCGAGCTCGCCGTCGCGGATGCGATCGATCGCATCCAGCGTCGCGGGCTCGAAGTGCAGGCGATAGGCGATCATCAGCTTGGCCGTGGACTCGCGTTCCGCCGCGAGGATCTCCAGGCCCTTGGCCGACGAGATCTCGATCGGCTTCTCGCACAGCACGTGGATGCCGGCCCGTAGCGCCGGGACGACGAATTCGGCGTGACGCCAGTTCGGCGTGGCCAGGTAGATCGCATCGATGCGGCCGGAGCGCAGCAGGGCGTCGAAGCCGTCGTAGTCGCAGGCGTAGTCCACGTCGTAACGCTTGCACAGGGCCTCGGACTTGGCCGTGTCGCCGCTGACGAAGGCCGCGATCTTCGAGTTGCCGGTGTGCGCCACGCCGGGCAGCATCGCCTCCTGCGCGATGTCGCCGAGACCGACGAATGCGTAGCGGACCTGGCCCGACGTGAGTCCGAGGGCGGACGCGATGCTCATGGTGTTCCTTTCGAGGATTGGCCCGGCCCGCGGTGCATGAGGAGGAGGGACGGGCAGTGGGGACGGATCAGAGCATCGGGCGCGGAGGGCCGGCGTCGCCGATCGACCGAGCCGCGCTTCGGCGCTCCCCTGAACTGCAGGCTGAACTGCGGGCTGTAGTGCGGGCTGAAGTGCGGGCTGAAGTGCGGGCTGAAGTGCGGCCCGGCAGGTAGCCCTAATGCGGCTTGCATGCGGCCCGGGTGCGTCCCGAAAGCGTCCGTTCGATGCGTCCGTTCGATGCGTCCTCGATGCGTCCCTTCGATGCGGCCGTTCAGTACCCCCCTTCGCGACCGCCCGACCGGCGCGGTCCTTCAGCTTCGGGACCGGATGCCGATAGGCAGGCTGTCCGTGCCCTCCTGTCCCGCACGCCTCTCGCGAGTCGCCCGCATCGTGGTTTCGTACCGCCTCAACCTCAAGTGGAAGCTCGCGATCAGCGTCACCGCGCTGTCGATCGCGTTGATCGCCATCGTCAGCGGGCTGCAGATGCAGCTGTTGAAGCAGGAGTTCGGTGCCGACATCGCGGCTCAGCAGTACCGCTTCGTCACGCACGTCGCCCACGAACTCGACAACCAGCTGAACGCGAGTCTCACCGCCCTGGAGCGGGCCGCGAGCGCGTTGCCGCCCGCGACGCTGGACGAGCCGAGCGCGCTCCGCGAGCATCTGGCCTCGCGCTCCGAGCTGCTGGTCTTCTTCGACGACCTGCTGCTGTTCTCGCCCGACGGCCGGCTGCGTGCCGACTATCCGTACCTGCGCGAACGCGCGTCGGTGGATGCGTCGGACCGCCGCTACTTCCGCCAGGCCCTGGCGACGAAGCGGCCCGTGATTTCCGAACCGCTGCGCGCCCGGGGGCTCGAGCAGCCGGTCGTCGTGATGGCGGTGCCGATCGTCGCGGCCGACGGACGGGTGAAGGCGGTGTTCATGGGCACCATCCGGCTGCTGCGCGACAACTTCCTCGGCGATCTCGCGTCGTCGCCGATCGGCCGCGACGGCTACTTCTTCCTGTTGACGCGCGGCGACAAGCCGATCTACGTGATCCATCCGGATCGCAACCGCATCCTCGCCGAACGGCCTGCCAACGCGACCCCCAGCACCACGCGGGCCCTCGCGGGGTTCGAGGGATCGGTCGAGGACACCAATTCGCACGGCCTGCGGATGCTGCTCAGCTATCGGCAGTTGCGCTCGACCGGCTGGCTGCTGACCGGCGCGCTGCCGGTCGAGGAGGCGTACGCGCCGATCGCTGCGGCGGAGCGGCGCACGGTGTGGATCGCCGCAGCCATCGCGCTGCTCGTCGCGCCGCTGGTCTGGCTGTGCGCCTGGCGTCTGTTCGAGCCGCTCACCCGCCTGCTGAACGCGATCAACGCATCGCGCTCCGCGCAGCAGGCCGGCGAAGCCACCGCCCTGCGGCGCGGCGAGAACGAGCTGGACGTCCTGTTGCGTGCGTTCGACGAACTGATGGCGGAACGCGAACGGGCCGAGCAGCGCCTGCGCGACAGCGAGCAGCGGATCCGCGCCATCACCGACAACGTGCCGGCGCTGGTCTGCTACATCGAGCCGGACCATCGCTTCACCTTCAACAACCACGGCTACGAGAAGTGGCTGCAGAAGCCGCTGTCCGAGATCACCGGCCAGCGCGTGGTCGACGTCTACGGCGACGCGACCTATGCGGACCTGCGTCCCCACCTGTGCCGGGCGCTGGCCGGCGAGGCGACCCGCTTCGACGTGCAGTTCCCGGGACGCGACGGACGCGTGCATTCGGCCCGCGGCGTGTACCGTCCCGACTTCGATGCCGACGGCCTGGTGCGCGGCGTGTACGGTCTGATCACCGACGTCACGCATCAGCGGTCGACCGAGGACTCGCTGCGCGACGAACGCACGCGTCTCGCGGCGATCATCGAAGGGACCAATGCCGGCACGTGGGAATGGGACCTGCGGAGCGGCGAGTCGCGCGTCAACGAGCGCTGGGCCGAGGTCCTCGGCCACTCGATCGAGGAGCTCGGCACGGTGACCATCGACACCTGGGCGTCGCGTGTCCATCCGGACGATCGCCAGCGCATCCGCTTCGATCTGAAGGAACATCTCGCGGGGCGTTCCGGCCACCACGAGTTCGAAGCCCGCATGCGGCACAAGGACGGTTCGTGGGTGTGGATGCTCGGTTACGGCCGGGTGTCGGACCGCGATACCGACGGCCGCGCCCTGGTGATGCGCGGCGTCCATCTCGATATCTCCGCGCGCAAGGCCGCCGAGGACGGCCTGCGCGTCAGCCAGCAGTTCCTCGAGCGGACCGGCAAGCTCGCCGGCGTCGGTGGCTGGGACCTGCGCCTGGCGGATAACGCGTTGACCTGGTCCGAGGAGACGTGTCGGCTCCACGACCTGCCGCACGGTCATCGACCGACCCTCGACGAGGCCCTGGCCTTCTATCGACCGGACGCCCGCGTCCCGATCCGGAACGCGGTGCGCGACGCGATCGAGCACGGCACGAGCTGGGACCTGGAGCTGGGCCTCGTGTCCGCGGCCGGCCGACCGTTCTGGGCGCGCACGGTCGGGGCGGTCGAGTACGAGGACGGCGTGGCGGTTCGCCTGGTCGGCGCGTTCCAGGACGTCACGGCGCGAAAGGCGATCGAGCAGGAGCTCGCGGAGAACCGCCAACTGCTGCAGACCACGCTCGACTCGATCGGCGACGCGGTCATCACGACCGATCCGGACGGCGCGATCCGCTGGCTCAATCCGGTCGCCGAACGCATGACCGGGTGGTCGGGAAGCGAAGCGAAAGGCCGGCCGCTGGCCCAGGTCTTCGTGGTCATCGACGAGGAGACCCGTCTCGCGGCGGGCGACCCGGTGGCCGCCTGCATCGCGGACGGCAAGGGGGTCGGAGCGAGCCTGCGCCTGCTGCTGCTGTCGCGCAACGGGCAGGAGTTCGGCATCGAGGATTCGGCGTCGCCGATCCGCGACGCGGACGAGCGGGTGCTCGGCGTGGTCCTGGTGTTCCGCGACGTGTCGGAGCAGCGGCGCCTGACGCACGAGATGACGCATCGGGCGACGCACGATCCGTTGACCGGACTCGTCAACCGGGCCGAGTTCGAGACCCGGCTGCACCGTCTGGCCCTGTCGTTCGAGAGCGACCAACGCGCCAGCTCGCTGCTGTACATCGACCTGGACCGGTTCAAGCTCGTCAACGACTCGTGCGGTCACGCGATCGGCGACCTGCTGCTGCAGCAGGTGAGCACGATGATCCGGCAGTGCGTCCGCAGTCGCGACACGGTCGCCCGGCTCGGCGGCGACGAGTTCGGCGTGATCCTGGAGCATTGCGACGTGACGCACGCGCAACGCATCGCGCAGAAGATGTGCGACGACATGGAGGCGTTCCGCTTCCTGCACGACGGGCAACGTTTCCGCGTCGGCACCAGCATCGGCCTCGTCCCCTTCGATTCGCGCTGGACCAGCTTGGGCGCGGCGGTGCAGGCCGCCGATGCCTCGTGCTACGCGGCGAAGGCGGCGGGACGCAACCGGGTCCACGTGTGGGTCGCTTCCGACGACGCGCTGGCGCGCCACGACGAACTGCAGTGGGTCGCCCGGCTGGAACAGGCGATCGACGAGAACCGCTTCGAGCTGTACGGCCAGCGCATCGCGCCGATCGGCGTCGACGAGGGCGGGCTGCATTGCGAGGTGCTGCTGCGCCTGCGCAACGCCGACGGCACGCTCGCGCTGCCCGGCGCCTTTCTGCCGGCCGCGGAACGCTTCCACCTGGCCACGCGGATCGACCGATGGGTCATGCGCGAGGTGTTCGCCTGGCTGTCGGTCACCGCGGACGTCGCCACCGACGTCGAGATGATCGCGATCAACCTGTCGGGCCGCTCGATCGCGGACCGGGCGTTCCATCGCGACGTCATCGCGATGATCCGTGCCGCCGACTTCGACGTGCGCAAGCTGTGCTTCGAGATCACCGAGACGGTCGCGGTCACCAACTTCGTCGACGCCAAGCTGTTCATCGACGATGTGCGACGCATGGGCGTCAAGATCGCGCTGGACGACTTCGGGGCCGGTGCCTCGTCGTTCGGCTACCTCAAGTCGTTGCCGGTGGATTTCCTCAAGATCGACGGCCAGTTCATCACCGGCCTGCTCGACAACGCGCTCGACGACGCGGCGGTGCGTTGCTTCCGCGAGGTGGCCACGGTGGTGGGCGTCAAGACGATCGCCGAGTTCGTCGAGCGGACCGACGTGCACGACCTGCTGCGCTCGATCGGCATCGACATGGCGCAGGGCTACCTGATCCACCGTCCCGAGCCGCTGGCGGCGTTGACGGCCGCGATGCCCTGACCGCGCGCAGCGCGGCGGCGACGAAAGCGACCCGGTCGGCCCGGGCTCGTACACTCGTCGGCGGGTGCCGCTCGCGCCCGCTTCACCACTTCCCTCCGCTTCACCCGCTTCGCGGCTTGCTTTCTCGCCGCTTCGGCCACCGCCGCTGCATGGTCGACCTTCACGAACTCACCCGACGCTTCGCGCATCACGGCACGCTCGAAGCGATCTATCTGCGTCCCGCCCGCGGCGTGGCGGCGCGCCGCGTCGACGAGGCCGAGGCGATCGCGGGTCGCGGCCTGGTCGGCGATCGCACCGGCGATCGCGCCGCGACGGCCGCGGACGGCGGCAAGCGCCAGGTGACGCTGTTGCAGGCCGAACACGTGCCGCTGATCGCCGCCTGGACGCACCGCGGCACGATCGACCCGCGTCTCTTGAGGCGGAACCTGGTGATCGCCGGCCTCAATCTGGCGGCGGCGCGTTCACCGTTCGCGGATCAGGCGCTGCGCGTCCTGGTCGGCGACGAGGTCGAGCTGGTCGTGACCGGCGACTGCGCGCCTTGCTCGAAGATGGAGACCGTCCTCGGGCCGGGAGGCTACAACGCGTTGCGCGGCCACGGCGGCGTCACGGCCCGCGTCGTGGTCGGCGGGCGACTCCGCATCGGCGACCCGGTCCGTGTCGTCGACACCTCCGATCCGTCGCCGTGAAGTTCACTCGTTGGCCGTGTCGCTGTGCTCGGGCCGGATCTTCTTCGGATCGGCGATGACGGCGCCGTCCATCTCGCGCGCGATGATCTCCACCGACTTCTCGTGCTGCAGGCTGAGGGCCAGCCGCGTCTCGTGTGCGTCGAGCGGACGTCCGACGATGAGTTCGATCTGCTCGAGGAAGGCCTGGTCGTTCGAGGGGGTGTCGATGGGCATGGGATCTCCGTTGGAGCGGAGCGCCGCGACCGCCGGCCGGGCGCGGAGCCGAGACGCCGGATCATGCGATGCGGGACGGACCGGTCGCATCGGTGCGCGACGGATATCGTTTCGCGAGCGACAGGCGTCGGGTCGTCGCTGCGCCCGACGCCTTCGCTGCGCCTCGTCGTCGGCCGGCCGCCTCTGCCGCCAGATGGTCCGGGCTGATACCGGTGCCGCGACTGCGTGCAGAGGGTCGGCGAGCGCGGGTGTCCCCGCCGGGAATAGCGCACGCTGACCGGATCGATCCGGCGCGTGCGTCCGGCCTGCGCGGATCGACGAGCGGATCGACGAGCGGATCGACGAGCGGATCAACGCGCGGATCGACGCGCGGACGGGGTGGCGACCGCCGCGTCGAGCGCGATGTTGAGCTCGAGCACGTTGACGCGCGGCATGCCGAGGAAGCCGAGCTGCGGCGCCTCGGTATGCGCGGCGACCAACGCGCTCACCCGTTCGCGCGACAGGCCGGTCGTTTGCGCGACGCGGGCGGCCTGCCACGCGGCGGCCGCCGGACTGATGTGCGGGTCGAGGCCGCTCGCGGACGCGGTCACGAGGTCCACGGGAATCGGCGCGTCGTCGGCCACGCCGGCCTCCCGGTCGGCCGCCTTCAACGCGTCGACACGGCCCTTGACGGCAGCCACCAGCGCCGGGTTCAGTGGGCCCAGGTTCGAGCCCGACGACGCGCCGGCATTGTCGGGCTGCGGGCCGGTCGCCGACGGTCGACCCCAGAAATGCTTCGGGTCGACCGATCGCTGGCCGATCAGCGTCGAGCCGATCATCTTGCCGTCCCGTTCGATCAGGCTGCCATCGGCGGTGTGCGACAGGGCGGCTTGGCCGATCGCCGTGACGACGAGCGGATAGGCGAGGCCGGTCACCGCCGTGAGGAACGCGAAGACGACGATCGCGGGACGCAGGGTTTGCAGGATGTTCACGATTCAGACCAGGTGAGTGACGACCATCAGCAGATCGATCGCCTTGATGCCGATGAACGGCACGACGAGGCCGCCGACGCCGTAGATCCACACGTTCCGGCGCAGCAGCGCCGCCGCGCCGAGCGCGCGGTACCTGACGCCGCGCAGCGCCAGCGGAATCAGGGCCACGATGATCAGCGCGTTGAAGATCACCGCCGACAGGATCGCGCTCTCCGGGCTGTGCAGATCCATCACGTCGAGCGTCTTCAGCTGCGGATAGGTCACCGCGAACGCCGCGGGAATGATGGCGAAGTACTTCGCGACGTCGTTGGCGATCGAGAACGTGGTCAGCGCGCCGCGCGTCATCAGCATCTGCTTGCCGATCTCGACGACCTCGATCAGCTTGGTCGGGTCGCTGTCGAGGTCGACCATGTTGCCGGCCTCCTTCGCGGGTTGCGTCCCCGAGTTCATGGCCACCGCGACGTCGGCCTGCGCGAGAGCCGGCGCGTCGTTGGTGCCGTCGCCGGTCATGGCCACCAGGCGTCCCTCCGCCTGCGTCTCGCGGATCAGCGCGAGCTTCATCTCCGGCGTGGCTTCGGCGAGGAAGTCGTCGACGCCGGCCTCGGCCGCGATGGCGGCCGCGGTGAGCCGGTTGTCCCCGGTGATCATCACCGTGCGGATGCCCATCCGGCGCAGCTCGCCGAAACGTTCCTTGAGCCCCGGCTTGACGATGTCCTTCAACTCCACCACGCCGAGCACGCGGACCACCGGCTGCGCGCCGCGCCGATCGGCGTCCACGACGATCAGCGGGGTCGAGCCGCGCCGGGCGACGAAATCCGCGATGTCGGTGACGGCGCTCGGGAAGGCCGCGTGCAGCGACTCGACGTATTGGCGGACCGCAGCGACGGCGCCCTTGCGGATCTCGCGGACGCCGTCGGACGACCCGATGTCGACGCCGCTCATGCGGGTCTGCGCGGTGAACGGCACGAAGGTCGCGTGCGCATCGTCGTTCGACGCGACGCCCGAGTCGTGCCGCCCCTGTCGATTGGCCAGCACGACGATGCTGCGGCCTTCGGGCGTCTCGTCGGCCAGCGACGCGAGCAACGCGCCGGCGGCGAGGTCGGCCTCGTCCACGCCCATCGCCGGCATGAACGCCGACGCCTGGCGATTGCCGAGCGTGATGGTGCCGGTCTTGTCGAGCAGCAATACGTCGACGTCGCCGGCCGCCTCGACGGCGCGGCCCGACTTGGCGATCACGTTGGCGAGCAGCATGCGGCCCATGCCGGCGACGCCGATGGCGGACAGCAGGCCACCGATCGTCGTCGGGATCAGGCACACCAGCAGCGCGACCAGGACCGTGATGGTGACGGGCGCGGCGACGACCGGGCTGTCGGCGACGACGACCGGGGTGCCCGCGGCGGCCGCCATGTCCGCCGAGAAGATCGAGAACGGCAGCAGCGTGGCGGTGGCCAGCAGGAACACCAGCGTGAGAACGATCAGCAGGATGGTCAACGCGATCTCGTTGGGGGTCTTCTGGCGCCTGGCGCCCTCGACCATCGCGATCATCCGGTCGAGGAAGCTCTCGCCCGGATCGGCCGACACGCGCACCACCAGCCAGTCGGACAGCAGGCGCGTGCCGCCGGTCACCGACGAGAAGTCGCCGCCCGCCTCACGGATCACCGGCGCGGACTCGCCGGTGATGGCGCTCTCGTCGACCGACGCCGCGCCGGCCACGATTTCACCGTCGGCGGGAACGGTCTCGCCGGCTTCGACGAGGTAGTGGTCGCCGCGTCGCATCTCGCCGGCCGGTACCAGGGCGACCGGCGCGTCGCGTCGCGGCGTGGCCAGCTTCCTCGCGGCCACGCTGGTCTTCACGCCGCGCAGCGAGGCGGCCTGCGCCTTGCTGCGGCCCTCCGCGAGCGCCTCGGCGAAATTGGCGAACAGCAGCGTGAACCACAACCACACGGTGATCGCGAAGATGAAGAGCGCAGGCGCTTCGCCCCGCCCGAACAGCGCCTGCAGCCACAGCAGCGTCGTCAGGATGCTGCCGACATAGACCACGAACAGCACCGGGTTGCGCCACTGCGTCGCCGGCGAGAGCTTGCGGAACGACTCGACGATCGCCGGCCCGACGAGGGCCCGGTCGAACAGGGCGACGGACTTCGCATGGGTCGCGCTCATCGCGTCCCTCCGAGTTGCAGGTGTTCGATGACCGGACCGAGGGCCAGCGCGGGCACGTAGGTCAACGCGCCGACCAGCACGATGGTCCCGACCAGCAGAACGACGAACAGCGGACCGTGCGTGGGCAGCGTGCCGCTGGTGACCTCGAGGCGCTTCTTCCGGGCCAGCGAGCCGGCTACGGCCAGGACCGGCACGATCACGCCGAAGCGGCCGAACCAGACGGCGACCCCGAGCAGCACGTTGTAGAACGGCGTGTTGGCGGACAGTCCGGCAAACGCGCTGCCGTTGTTGTTGGCCGCCGACGAGAACGCGTAGAGGATCTCGGAGAAACCGTGCGCGCCGGGGTTGGCGACGCCCGCCCTGCCGGCGTCGACCGCCACCGCGACGGCGGTGCAGATCAGCACCAGCATCGGCGTGACGAGGATGCCGAGCGACACCATCTTCATGTCGTAGGCCTCGATCTTCTTGCCGAGGTACTCGGGCGTGCGTCCGATCATCAGGCCGGCGATGAAGACGGCCACGATCGCGTACATCAGCGCGCCGTAGAGGCCCGACCCGACGCCGCCGAAGACGACCTCGCCGAACTGGATCAGCCACATCGGCACGAGGCCGCCGAGCGGCATGAACGAGTCGTGCATCGCGTTGACGGCGCCGCACGACGCGGCCGTGGTGACGGCCGCGAACAGCGCCGAGCCGACCACGCCGAAGCGCGTCTCCTTGCCTTCCATGTTGCCGACGCTGCCGTCGACGCCGAGCGCGGTCAGCAGCGGATTGGCGTGCGACTCGGCCGCGATGCCGCAGCCCGCCATCACGACGAAGATGGCGGCCATCGCGGCGAACACGGCCCAACCCTGCCGCATGTCGCCCACCAGTCGGCCGAAGGTGAACACCAGCCCGGCCGGGATCAGGAAGATCGCGACCATCTGCAGGAAGTTGGTCAGCGGCGTCGGGTTCTCGTACGGATGCGCCGAATTCGTGTTGAAGAAGCCGCCGCCGTTGGTGCCGATCATCTTGATCGATTCCTGCGACGCGACCGGCCCCATCGGCAGCGACTGGGTGGATGTCGTCGCCGGCTCGGTGATCACGGTTCCCTTGTCGTCCTTCATCGGCTGGCCGTCGGCGCCCGGCCGGGGGTCGTCGTAGGCGGTGACTTCCAGCGTCGTCGCATCCCGGTAGGCATCGAAGTTCTGGATCGAGCCCTGCTGCACCTGCACGAGCGCGAGGACCAGCGACAGCGGCAGCAATACGTACAGCGTCACGCGCGTCAGGTCGACCCAGAAGTTGCCGATCGCGCCGGACGACCGGGACGCGAACGCGCGGATCAACGCGAACGCGACCGCGATGCCGGTGGCGGCCGAGAAGAAGTTCTGCACCGTCAAGGCGGCCATTTGCGTCAGGTAGCTCATCGTCGACTCGCCGGCGTAGCCCTGCCAGTTGGTGTTGGTGACGAAGCTGACCGCGGTGTTGAACGACGAGTCCGGCGCGATCGCGGCGAGACGAGCGGGGTTCAGCGGCAGCACGGCCTGCGAACGCTGCAGCGCATAGACGACGAGGGCGCCGAGCGTGTTGAAGACGATCACCGCGACCGCGTACCGCACCCACGTCATGGCGTGGTCGCGGTCGACGCCGGCGAGACGATAGAGGCCGCGCTCGGGTGCGGTCCACCAGGCCGTCGAGCTCGACGGCGACGCGATGCGCGCCATCAGCAGGCCGAGCGGGTAGCTCGTGGCGAGAAGCACGAGCGCGAAGGCCGCGAGCTGGCCGATGTCCGTGGCGTGCATCAGAAGTCCTCCGCTCGCAGCAAGGCGTAGAGGAGATAGACGAAGAGGCCGAGCGCAGCGACCCCGCCGACGACGTGGAGGAGGTTCACGGCCGCTTCTCCAGCCGCACGCACAGCGCCGCGAAACCGATCGTCGCGGCCGCGAACACCAGCGTCAACGCGCAGTACACCAGGTCCATCGCAAGCTCCTTCGGGCAGGAGGCGGGATCATAGGAAGCGCGATCTCAAGACGACGTAAAGGTTGCGAGCGCCCGGGACAAGATCGCGTCAAGGCATTCGATGAACGACGGTCGGCCGGTGCCGGGTCCGTGGTTCGACGGCGGTCGATCGCGCATCGGCCGGTCGGAGCGCTCGCGCGCGCTGTCGCGCGGAGCGCTTGCACGGTTGCCAGCCGCGCGAGCCGCGCGAGTCGCGTGAGTCGCGTGAGTCGACGGGGTCGAGGGGTCGAAGCGCTGCCGTCGCAGGAACGCGTCGTGAGCGGGTCCGTCGCCGCGCGGCTCGCACGCCCGGCCAGTGGCGCGCCGTCCGGTGTTCTTCCGCTCGAGGCGGCCTGCGTGCCAGGCTCTCGAGCGTTCAAGCCTTCGCGGCGCCGATCCCGCCGGCCTGCCCTTCGCTTTCGGAACGGTCGCCCTAGAAGCGGGCGATCAAGGCGAGGCCCGCGATCATCAGCAGGCCGCCGACGATGCGACCGACGCCCGCGCGGTGTTCGTCGAAGCCGAGCAGGCCGTAGTGGTCCATGACGAGGGAGGTCAGCACGGCCATCGTGACGGTGATGCCCATAAACACCGCGGCGCCGAGCTGGTCGGCCGACTTCATCATCGAGAAGATGTAGAGCGCTCCGAAGACGCCGCCGATCCACGCCCACCACGGCGCGCCGGCGGCGATGAAGGTCGATGGCGGGCGCTGGCCCGTGACGAGCGCGGCGAGGAGCGTCGACACCAGCGCGACCGTGAACACCGCGGCCATCGACCAAAGCGGCGAATGCAGCGTCTTGTTCAGCGTCGAGTTGCTGCCCGCCTGGATCGTGTTCAGGATCCCGGCGATGAAGGTCAGGGCGATCAGGGCCGCTTTCATGGCGCTACCTCGAGCAGGGGCCGACACGCCCGGTGCGCATCGTGACCCTGCAAGGTAGTGAAGGCATCGACGGGCGACTGTCGGTGCCGGGCGGGAAAGCGTTAGGCCGTTCGATGGTCGCGCGGCGTAGCGGTCGCCGGTCAGGACCGTCGCGCGCGAAGCGCGCCCGGACGTCGCCGGTTCGCGCTGGGTCGCTCCGGCCTCGTCAGACGCCGGCCGGTGACGGGCGTCGTCCGGGACGCGAGGGCGTTCGCAGATAGGGCGACGGCGGCGCGACCGGCAGGCCGTGGGCGCGCACCAGCGCCACGAAGTCGACATCGTCGCGGTAGTCGTCGAAGGTGGGATCGACCGCCAGGCTGTTGACGAGCACCTCGTTGGCGGCGGCGGCGATGCGCAGCGACGTCGCCACGGCGCTGCGGTCGCCGAGATAGGCTTCTGCCATCGCCCGGTTGTAGCGCGCGTACGGCGCGGCGCCGATGCGCTCGACATGGGCGGCCAGGAAGCGCCGGCCCTCGTCGACGGCACCGGTCGCGCCGAGGTACACGACGCGGCAGAAGCCCGGCACCGGATGATCGGCCGCGATCGCGGCGACCCGGTCGAAGTGGGGCAGGGCGGCGGCCGGGTCGCCCTGCCAGGTCCGCGTCATGCCCAGCATCACCCGACTGAACAGGTGATCGGGCTCGAGCTCGAGTACCGCTTCGAATTCGCGTACCGCGGTCTCGTAGTCTCGGGCGAATGCGCAGATCAACGCGTAGTCGGCGCGCGACGACACGTTGAGCGGGTCGAGGTCGAGTGCGATCCGCGCGTGCTGCAAGCCTTCGACGTAGCGCCCGCAGTAGACCAGCGACCCACCGAAGCTGCCGTGCGCCCGCGCGCAGTTGGGCGCGACCCGCAGCGCCTCGACGAACAGGCGTTCGGCGCGCGGCCAGTCGTGCTGTCGGCGGAACGCGATGTTGGCCAGCATCGCCCGTGCATCCCCGTCGCGCGGGTCCAGGGCGAGGGCCCGCTCCGCGTTGCGCCCGACTTCGTCGAACGCTGCTTCGCTGGGCGCGGCGACGAGCATCGCGAGACCGGCCTGGCAGGCGGCGAGCTGCGAGTGGGCCGGTGCGAAGGCGGGCTCGAGCTCGACGGCCCGCTGGAACAGCGCGATGGCCTTTCGGTACCCGTCGATCTCGAAGCGTCGCGCGAGGTAGCGCCCGCGGGCGAACAGGTCGCGCACCTCGCCGACGGGCAGGGCCGGCGGGTCGGCCGCGAGCGGGGTGGCATCGACGGGCGTGCCTTCGAGCAGCGCGGCGAGCACGGCCGCGCCGATCTCGTCCTGCAACGCGAAGGGGTCGATGCGGTTGCCGAACGTTCCCTCGAAGCGTTGCGACCAGAGGCACACGCCGTCGCGCGCGCGCATGCGACGAACCAGGCATCGATAGCGCGGCCCCGATCGCTGGACGCTGCCTTCCACGACACTGTCGACGCCGAGCAGCTTGCCGAGCGCGATAGGACGTCTCCTGCTCGCGCGCCTTTGCAGCGGAGAGTCGGCCGATGACCCGCAGGCCGGGGACGCGGGCCAAGGCGTCGATCAACTGGTTCGCGATCGCGTCCAGCGACACGGCGTCGTCGGCATGGTCGGCATGGTCGGCATGGTCGGACAGGTCGACGAAGGGCAGCACGGCGATCGAGCCGCGATCTGGCGGTGGACGCGATCCCGCGCGACGCGGCAGCACCTGCGGTAGGTAGCCGCCGATCGGGATCATC
>CAHJXF010000058.1 GCA_903644065.1 Betaproteobacteria bacterium | reverse complement strand
CGGCATGACGGTCGACGCCGCGCGCGCACGGGACCTCGACGCGCTGCGGCCCGCGCTGCTGCGCATCGCGCGGCTGCACCTGCGCAACGAGGCCTGGGCGGAGGACGCGGTGTCTGAGACGCTGCTCGCGGCGCTCGAGAACCGGACGGTGTTCGAAGCCCGGTCGAAGTTCAAGACCTGGGTGATCGGCATCCTCAAGCACAAGATCATCGACACGTTCCGGATGCGGCGGCGCGAGGAGCCGCTCGACGTCGCCGACGACGACGGCCTGGAGGACGGCCTGTTCCGGGCCGACGGGCATTTTCGCGAGGCGATTGTCGACTGGGCCACGCCCGAGACGCTGACCAGTCGCAACCAGTTCCTCGAGATCCTCGAGGCGTGCGTCCAGCGGCTGCCGGTCGCCCAGGGCCGTATCTTCCTGATGCGCGAGTGGCTGGAGCTGTCGACCGCCGATATCTGTAACGAGCTGGCGATCTCGACGACCAACGCCGGTGTGCTGCTGCATCGCGCCCGTCTGCGGCTGCGCGAATGTCTCGACCTCAACTGGTTCCAGGACGCCGCTCGATGAGGTACTCGCCCTTTCTTTCCTGTCGTCAGGCCGCGCGCCTGATCAGCGCCGAGCTGGACCGCGATCTGACGCCGCTGGAGCGCGCCGGCCTGCGCCTGCACCTGCACATCTGCGCCGCCTGTCCCAGGGTCGTGGCGCAGTTCGCGTCATTGCGCCGGTCGGTGCAGGGATGGCGGGACGGCGTCGAAGAGACGGTCGAACCGTGACCGACGTCGCGGGCCGCGGCGCGCTCGGACGCGAAGCGGCGGTACCGCTCGCCGCTTCGCCGGCTTCTTGCCTGTTCCTCGCTTCTCCCGCTTCTTCCGTTCCTTCCGCTTCTCCCGTTTCTTCCGCTTCTCCGACCGGAGCCTGCGTGTCCATTCGGCCTCTCGTCCGTCGCTTCGCGGTCACGCTGCTCGCCTCCACGACCGCGCTGACCGCCGCGCCCGGCTTCGCCGCCTGCAGCGCGGCGTCGGGTGCGGAGCGCGCCACGCTGGTCGAGCTGTATACGTCGGAAGGCTGTTCGAGCTGCCCGCCCGCGGATCGGCGTCTCGGGCAGCTGACCCGCGCGGGCGCCGGGATCGTGCCGCTGGCGCTGCACGTCGACTATTGGGACTCGATCGGCTGGAAGGATCCGTTCGCGCAACCGTCGTTCACCGGGCGGCAGCAATGGGAGGTGCAGGCGAACGCGCATCGGACCTCGTACACGCCGCACTTCTTCGTCGACGGCAACGAAGTCCTCGACTGGCGGTCCGATCTGAACGAGAATCTGCGCCCTTCGCACCGTCCGGCCGGCGCGCGCATCGCCGTCGTCGCCGAGCCTGCGGGCGGTGGCCGCCTGCACGTTCGGGTGGACGGGACGGCAGTGCCGGCGACGCGGGCAGGCGATCTTCGGCTGTTCGTCGTCGTCACCGAGAGCGGGCTGACGTCGCAGGTCGGTGCCGGCGAGAACAGCGGGGCCCGCCTGTCCCACGACGCCGTCGCCCGGCACTGGATCGAACCGGTCGCGCTTCGGGCCGGCAGCGCCCACGTCGATCGCATGATCGCGGTTCCCGAGGTGGCCGGCGGCCATGTGGCGATCGTGGCGTTCGTCCAGGACGCCGCGACCGCGGAGGTGCTGCAGGCGGTCGGCACCGACGCCTGCCCGGCGAATTGAAGCGAGCGACGATGCAGACCAGCGTGATGACGGCGGACCTCCCGATCGAGACGCGGCCGGCCCGGAAGGGCCCGCCGGTCTTCCCGCTCTGGCTGCGCCTCTCGCACTGGCTGAATGCGCTCGGGGCGGTCGTGATGGTGATGAGCGGATGGCGCATCTACAACGCGTCGCCGCTCTTTCCGTTCGCCTACCCGAACCCGATCACGCTCGGCGGCTGGCTCGGCGGCGCGCTGCAGTGGCACTTCGCCGCGATGTGGATCATCGTCGTCAACGGCGCCTTCTACCTTGTCGCCAACCTCGTCGCGCGACGGCTGTTCACCCAGTTCCTCCCGCTGTCGCCCGCGGCCTTCTGGACCGACTTCGTGGCGGCGCTCCGCGGCAGGTTGTCGCACGACGACCTGCGCACCTACAACGCGGTGCAGCGGGCGGCCTACCTGTTCGTGATGGTCGACGTGGCCGTGCTCGTGCTGTCGGGACTGGTGCTGTGGAAGAACGTGCAATTTCCACTGCTGCGCGAGCTGCTCGGCGGCTACGAGACCGCCCGCCGCATCCACTTCTTCGCGATGAACGGGCTCGTCGCCTTCTTCGTCGTGCACGTGGGCATGACCGCGCTGGTGCCGCGAACGCTGGTCGCGATGGTTCGCGGACGCTAGGAGCAGAACATGACCGAAGCAGTCAGGGACGGCGGGACCGCGTCGATCGTCGCCGACCGGGACCACGTGCTCCGCGAGGCGCTGCGGCGTGTCGATGCCCCGACCCGCCGGCTGTTCCTGCAACGCGGGCTGACGCTCGGCGGACTGTCGCTCCTGACCGGCTGCGCGCTCGACGACAGCGAGGCGGTGAACAAGATCCTGACCAAGATCTCGTTCTTCAACGATCGGGTGCAGGGCGCGCTGTTCAACGCCGGCGACCTCGCGCCGACCTATCCGGCGTCGATGATCACGCGCCCGTTCCCGTTCAACGCCTACTACGGCATCGACGAGGTGCGGCACGTCGACGGCGACGGCTATCGGCTCGAGGTGTCGGGCCTGGTCCGCGAGAAGAAGACCTGGTCGCTGGCCGAACTCAACGCGCTGCCGCAGACCGAGCAGATCACTCGCCACATCTGCGTCGAAGGCTGGAGCGCGATCGGCCGCTGGGGCGGCGTGCGCTTCTCCGATTTCCTCGACCGCATCGGCGCGGATCGCACTGCGAAGTACATCGGCTTCAAGTGCGCCGACGACTACTACACCAGCATCGACCTGCCGACGGCGCTGCATCCGCAGACGCTGCTGACGCTGAGCTGGGACGGCAGGACGCTGCCGCCCGAATACGGCTTCCCGATGAAGCTGCGCATGCCGACCAAGCTCGGCTACAAGAATCCCAAGCACATCGTGTCGATGTTCGTGACCAACGCCTATCCGGGCGGGTATTGGGAGGACCAGGGCTACAACTGGTTCGGCGGAAGCTGACGGGCGTCGTGCGGCGTCGACCTCGGCGTCGACGACAGCGTTCGACTCGGCGTCCTATGATCGCGACATCCCTTCGATCAGGCGCCCGATGTTCACCACCGACAAGCAGATCCGCTTCCATCATTGCGACCCCGCCGGGATCGTGTTCTATCCGCAGTACTTCTATCTGCTGTCCGAGGCGATGGAAGACTTCATGGCCGCCGCCGGCAAGCCGCAACACGAACAGATCGCCCTGCGTCGCGGCTGGCCGATCATCCGGCTCGAGGTCGACTTCGTGCGCATGAGTCGCTACGGCGACGCGGTCTCGATCGACGTGCTGGTGCGAAAGATCGGTGGCGCCAGCCTGGCGATCGACTATCGCATCCGGGGCATCGACGGCGACCGGCTGAAGGCTTCGACGACCGTGGTGCACGTGGACCTCGACACCGACCGGGCGATGGTCATTCCCGACGATGTCCGAGCCGCCTTCGAGCCGTATCGCGTGGTCGACTGAGCGCGGGCGGACCGGCCGTTCCGCTAGAATTGCACGATCGTTCTAATTTCCGCGATCGACTTCGCGAAGCGTCGAATCCCCGCACACCCATGAAAGTCTTCGACCTCGTCTGTCCGGACGGCCACCGCTTCGAAGGCTGGTTCGCGTCGGCCGATCGGTTCCACGCCCAGCGCGAGGCGCACGAAGTGAAGTGCCCGCTCTGCGACTCGTCCGACGTCCATCGCGAACCGTCGGCACCGCGTCTGAATTTCGGCGGCCCGTCGCCGATCGCGCCGCAGTCGACGCCACCGTCCCCGACGGGGAACGCCCCGGTCGCTCTTCCGCCGTTCTCCCGTCAGGTGATGGACCAGCTGCGCCGCCTGGTGGCGCAGACCGAGGACGTCGGTCCGCGCTTCGCCGAAGAGGCGCGGCGCATCCACTACGACGAGACGCCGGCCCGCCCGATCCGCGGCAGCGCGACCGATCGCGAACGGCAGGACCTGCACGACGAAGGCATCGAGACGGTGACGTTGCCGATCCCGCGCGCCCTGACCGAAACGCTGCAATAGGCGCGCGTCGACGCCGCACGGCCCGACGCACGCTTTGAGACCTTCTGGAGACTGCATGGATCTCAACTACTCCGACGCCGACAACGCGTTCCGCGGCACGGTCCGCGACTGGCTGCAGGCGAACCTGCCCGACGACCTGCGCTTCAAGGTGCTGAACCACCGGCGCCTGGCGAAGGAAGACATCCAGCGCTGGCATCGCGCGCTGGCGTCGAACGGCTGGTCCACGGTCGCCTGGCCGGTGGAGTGGGGCGGGACCGGCTGGAACGCCACGCAGCGTCACATCTGGGAAGAGGAGTGCGCTTCGGCCGGCACGCCGATGGTTCTGCCGTTCGGCGTGGCGATGGTCGCGCCGGTGATCATGAAGTTCGGCAACCAGGCGCAAAAGGACCAGTACCTGCCGCGCATCGCCAGCGGCGAGGACTGGTGGTGCCAGGGCTATTCGGAGCCGGGCTCCGGGTCGGACCTCGCGTCGCTGAAGACGCGGGCCGAACGCGTCGCCGGCGCGAACGGCGACCACTACGTCGTCAACGGCCAGAAGACCTGGACCACGCTCGGGCAGTACGCCGACATGATGTTCTGCCTGGTCCGCACCGAACAGACCGATCGGCGCCAGGAAGGCATCTCGTTCCTGCTGATGGACATGAAGACGCCCGGCATCACCGTGCGTCCCATCATCACCCTCGACGAGGACCACGAGGTCAACGAGGTCTTCTTCGACAACGTCGAGGTGCCGGTCGCCAACCTGGTCGGCGAGGAAGGCAAGGGCTGGACCTACGCCAAGTACCTGCTCGGTCACGAGCGCACCGGCATCGCCGCGGTGGGTCGCTCCAAGCGCGAGCTGGGCTTCCTCAAGCGGCTGGCCGGCGAGCAGGTCAAGAACGGCAAGCCGCTGCTCGACGATCCGTTGTTCGCCGCCAAGGTCGCCAACCTCGAGATCGAACTGATGGCGCTGGAGATGACGGTGCTGCGCGTGGTCTCGCAGGAGGGCGCGAGGAAAGGTCCCGGCCCGGAAGCGTCGATGCTGAAGATCAAGGGCACGGAGATCCAGCAGGCATTGAGCGAGCTGATGCTCGAGGCCGCGGGACCGCTGGCGATGCCGTTCGACCAGCCGCTGCTCGAGGGCACCGACGTCACCGACGACGATTCGCCGGTCGACATGGACGTCGCGCCGCTGGCCCCGTACTACTTCAACTTCCGCAAGACGTCGATCTACGGCGGATCGAACGAGATCCAGAAGAACATCATCTCGCAGATGATCCTCGGCCTCTGAGCCGGCGCCTGCGCTTCGACAGGAGATCCCCATGGATTTCGATTTCACCTCCGAGCAGACGCAGCTGGCCGACACCGTGCGGCGCCTCGCCGAGAAGGACTATTCGTTCGAGACCCGCAAGCACTTCGTGACGGCGCCGAACGGCCCCGGCGACGGCGTGTGGGCCAAGCTCGTGGACCTCGGCCTGACCGCGTTGCCGATGCCGGAGGCGCAGGGCGGCTTCGCAGGCGGCGCCGTCGACCTGTTGCTGGTGATGCGAGAACTCGGCCGCGGGTTGGTCGCCGAGCCGTACTTCGCGACCGTGTTCGCGGCCGAGTTCGTCAAGCGGGCCGGCGGCGAGGCGCAGCTCGGGCTGCTCGAAGAGGTGGCCGCGGGCACGCTGAAGATGGCCGCCGCGCTCGGTGAGCCGGCATCGCGCCACGACCTGGGCGTGGTCGACACGCGGGCCACGGCATCGAGCGGCGGGTATGCCATCACGGGACGGAAAAGCGTGGTGCTGTTCGGCGCGCAGGCCGACCGGCTGATCGTCTCCGCGCGCCTGTCCGCCGGCGACGACGGTCTCGCGCTCTTCGTCGTCGATGCGCATGCGCCGGGCGTGGTGCGAAACGACCTGCGCACGCTCGACGGGCAACGGGTCGCCGAGATCCTTCTCGAGTCGGTGCAGGTCGACGCGGATGCGCTGCTCGCCGAGGGCGATGCCGCCCGCGACCTGCTCGACGCCGCGGTCGACTACGGCATCGCGCTGCTCTGCGCAGAGGCGATCGGCGTGATGGAGGCGCTGAACGCCGCCACGCTCGAATACGCCAAGACCCGCAAGCAGTTCGGCCAGCCGATCGGCCGCTTCCAGGTCCTGCAGCACCGCATGGTGGAGATGTTCATGCATCTCGAGCAGGCCCGCTCGATGGCGTATCTGGCCGCAGTCAAGGTCGACACCGCTTCGGCGACGGGCGATGCGGGACGACAGGAGCGGCGACGGGTCGCCTCGGCGGCGAAGGTGCGGGTCGGCCAGGCGGCCCGCTTCATCGGCCAGCAGGCGGTGCAGATCCACGGCGGGATGGGCGTCACCAACGAACTGCCGGCGGCGCACCTGTTCAAGCGGCTGACGATGATCGAGCTCACGCTCGGCGACAGCGATCACCACTTGCAGCGCTTCATCGCCGCATCCGCCGGTGCGCACGTCGACGAGCAGGCCGCGATGGCCCCGGTCGTGGCCCTCGAGCCGCTGCAGCGAGCCGCCTGAGCGATGGCGAGCGACCGGCCGCGTTACGCGTTCGAGGACTTCCAGGTCGGCCACGTCATCGCGTGCGGGTCGCGGACGGTGCGAGCCGACGAGATCGTCGCGTTCGCGAAACAGTTCGATCCGCAACCCTTCCATGTCGACGAGGACGCGGCGGCGCGCTCGATCTACGGTTCGCTGATCGCGAGCGGCTGGCACACCGCCGCGCTGGTCATGCGCCTGGTGTGCGATGCCTACCTGCTCGACTCGACCAGCGCGGGCTCGCCGGGGATCGACGAGCTGCGCTGGCTGAAGCCGGTACGGGCCGGCGACACGATTCGCGCCGACCTCGTGACGATCGAGGTGCGCCCGTCGAAGAGCAAGCCGGACCGCGGCGTCGTCGTTTCGGAATGGCGCGTGTACAACCAGCGCGAAGAGCTCGTCATGACCAATCGCGGCATGAGCCTCTTCCTGCGGCGCGATGCGTCGACGGTGGCCTGAGCGGACAACGGAGGGCGGATTGCGCACGTTCGAATCGGTCAAGGACCTCGAAGCCATCGTCGGCGACGAAATCATCGTGGGCGAGTGGATCGTCATCGATCAACAGCGGGTCGACCGCTTCGCCGAGGCGACGGACGACCGTCAGTGGATCCACATCGATCCCGAGCGCGCGAAGCAGGGGCCGTTCGGCGGCCCGATCGCGCACGGCTTCCTGACGCTGTCGCTGCTGCCGCACCTGATGGCCGAGGCCTTCGCCATCCGCAACACGGCGATGGGCGTCAACTACGGGCTGAACAAGGTCCGCTTCCCGGCGCCGGTACCGGTCGGCAGCCGCGTGCGGGCGCGCTTCAGGCTGCTGTCGCTCGAGCACCTGCCGCCGCAGATGGGCCATCCGGGCGCGCAGCTGGTCTGGGAGGCGACCATCGAGCGGGAAGGCAGCGACAAGCCCGTCTGCGTGGCGGAGAGCGTGACGCGGCGCTACGGTTGACGGGGCGCTACGGATGACGGGGCGCGACGCATGACGGGGCGCTACGGATAACGGGGCGCGACGGATGACGGGGCGCGACGGATGACGGGGCGCGACGGATGACGGGGCGCGACGGATGACGCGGCGCGACGTTTAGGGCGGCGCGACGGTAGGACGGCGCGGCGGTAGGGCGGCGCGACGGTAGAGAGGCGCGACGGTTAGGGCGGCGGGCGCGACGGAGGACGGGGCGCGGACCACCGTGCGAGCGAAAGATCCTGATGCGGGCCGTGGCCGGTGAGAGTCGGACCGTCCTAGCGCTTCGCGTATTGCGCCGTGCCGAACAGCATTTCGCGCGCCTTTTCGTCGGTGAGCGCTTTGCGGGCCTGCCCCAGCACCTGCACGCCGCGTTGCGCCGCCGAACGCGACGAGATCGCGTCGAACCAGCGCTTGACGTTCGGAAAGTCCTCGAGGTCGATGCCCTGGTTCTTGAACGATCGTGTCCACGGCCACGTGGCGATGTCGGCGATCGAGTACTCGTCGCCGGCCAGGTAGCGCGACTGCCCGAGCCGCTTGTCCATCACGCCGTAGAGACGCCGGGCCTCGTTGGTGTAGCGATTCACCGCGTACTCGACCCGTTCCGGCGCGTAGATGCGGAAGTGGTGCGCCTGGCCCAGCATGGGACCCACGCCGCCCATCTGGAACATCAGCCACTCGACCGTCTCGTACTTGCCGCGCACGCTGTCCGGCATGAAGCGGCCGGTCTTGCCCGCGAGGTACAGCAGGATGGCGCCCGACTCGAACAGCGAGATCGGCTTGCCGTCGGGGCCGTCGCTGTCGACGATCGCCGGGATCTTGTTGTTCGGACTGATGGCGAGGAAGTCGGGCTTGAACTGGTCGCCGGCGCCGATGTCGACCGCGTGCACCGCGTACGGCAAACCGCACTCCTCGAGCATGACGTGGACCTTGTGGCCGTTCGGCGTGGCCCAGCTGTAGACGTCGATCATGGAGGCTCGTTTCGGATGGGGGGGAGGCTCAGAGGCCGGGGCTGCCGAGACGCTGCGCGTAGGTCCAGCCCAGTTCCGCCATGTAGCGGGCGCGCTGGCCGGCCACGGCGGCCTGCGCGCTGGCCGCCGTCCCGTCGACGGCCCGCTTCATGATGCCCTGCAGGATGCCCGCGATGCGGAACATGTTGTACGCGAGATAGAAATCCACGTCGGGGATGCCGCCGCGGCCGGTCGCGTCGCAGTAGCGCTGCACGTACTCGGCCTGCGACGGAATGCCGAGGGCGGCGAGGTCGAGGCCCGCGATGCCGCGGAAGCCGCCCGGCTTGATGTGCCAGCTCATCAGGTGGTACGAGAAGTCGGCCAGCGGATGGCCGATGGTCGACAGCTCCCAGTCGAGGATCGCGAGGATGCGCGGCTCGGTGGGATGGAAGATCAGGTTGTCGAGCCGGTAGTCGCCGTGGACGATGGACGTGGCGTTCGCGTCCGCGGCGTCGTCTGAGGGAATGTGCTGCGGCAGCCATTCGATCAACCGGTCCATCGCGTCGATCTGCTCTGTCTGCGACGCCTTGTACTGCTTGCTCCAGCGGCCGATCTGGCGGGCGAAGTAGTTGCCCGGCTTGCCGAAGTCGTCGAGTCCGATCGCGTGGTAGTCGACCCGGTGCAGCGCGGCGATGACACGGTTCATCTCGGCATAGATGTCGGCGCGTTGCGCGGGCGTCATGCCGGGCAGGCTCTGGTCCCACAGCACGCGGCCGTCCACGAAGTCCATGACGTAGAACGCGCGGCCGACGACGTTCTCGTCCTCGCACAGCGCATGCATGCGGGCCACCGGCACGTCGGTCGCGGCCAGCGCGTCCATCACGCGGTACTCGCGATCGATGGCATGGGCCGAGACCAGCAGCTTCGAGGCGGGCCCCGGCTTGGCGCGCATCACGTAGGCGCGCGACGGCGTCACCAGCTTGAAGGTGGGATTGGACTGGCCGCCCTTGAACTGCTCGACGGTCAGCGGTCCGGCGAAGCCGTCGACGTGTTCGCCCAGATACGTCGCGAGGGCGGCGACATCGAACCTTTGGCGGTCGTCGACCGGCTGCGTGCCGATGAATTCCTCGTACATGGCGTCTCTCGTTCCGGTCGGATGGTTGGTGAACTCGACGAGCCGGGTCAGCGCGCGGCGCCGCGAAACTTCAGGTACTGCGCGTAGAGCACCTCCATCGTCGTCTCGCGTTCGCCGGGTTGCAGCAGGTCCGTCGCGGCGTAGTTGGTCATCCGCACCACCCAGTCGGCCGGCGCGTCGCCGACGTCGAGCGCGTTGATGCAGCCCGGAGCCTGCGACAGGTTGCCGAGGAACGCGCGCTGGCCGGTCAGCGCGTACGACACGATGGCGCGGTTGACGCCGCCGTGCAGGACCAGCAGCACCGTCTCCCAGCTCGCATCCGCCCGCAGCGCGGCGACCGCCGGCAGCACGCGGTCGAGCAGCTGGCCGATGGTCTCGCCGCCGACGAAGCGGCGGTCCTCGGCGACCATGCCTTCGAACGCGCCGACGAACGCGTCGCGCAGGCTCTCGTCCGCAATGGCGGACAGTTTGCCGCCGCGGATCTCCTCCAGCGCCGGCCACACCTCGATGTCGATCGCCTGGCCGGTCTCGGCGAGCACGCGGGTCGCCGTCTCGACCGTGCGCGGCAGGCCGCTGGTGACCACGCGATCGAAGCGCAGCCCGAGCCGCGCGAACACCGCACCGGCGGCGCTCGCCTGCACGCGACCCGTCTCGTTGAGCGGCACCGACTCGGGCAGGTACGGTCTGCCGCTGTCGTCGAAGTATGTGACGCTGCCGTGGCGCATCAGGAAGATGCGGCGGCGGCGCGACGGCTGCGGATCGGGTTCGCTCATCGGGGCGTCACGCGAAGCGTGCCGGGCGTTTCTCGAGGAAGGCGGCGACGGCTTCACCGCCGTCGGCGTGGTGCAGGCAGGCGACGAACGCATCGCGCTCTTCGATGAAGTGATGCTCCAGCGACGCGTCGGCCGCGTGTGCGATCAGCCGCTTGATGCGGGCCACGGCGTGCGGCGACAGCGCGGCGAGGCGCTCGGCGTGCTCGAGCGCGGCCTCGACCGCGCGACCGTCGTCGACCAGCGTGTTGACCACGCCGAGCGCATGCAGGCGCGACGCGGGCCAGGCGCCGCCTGCGAGCATCATCTCGGCCGCGGTCTGGCGCGGCAGCGCCCGCGTGGCGAGCCACGAGCCGCCCCCGTCCGGCGACAGGCCGACCTTGACGTACGCCATCACGAACTTCGCGCCGTGTCCCGCGGTGATCAGGTCGCAAGCCAGCGCGAGCGACATGCCGGCACCGGCCGCGACACCCTCCACCGCGGCGATCACCGGACGCGTGCAGTTCAAGATCGCGCGCGTCATCGCGTTGAGCGCATCGATCGAGTCGGCCTGCACCTGGGGTGGTCGGCTGCGGTTATCGAGCAGGCGGTTGAGGTCGCCGCCCGCGCAGAACACGCCGTCGGCGCCGGTCAGGATCACGGCGCGGATCGACGCGTCGCGTTCGACGTCGGTGAAGGCCTGCATCGCCGGCTGGTAGATCTCGGGCCCGAGCGCGTTGCGCAAGTCCGGATTGGAGAACGTCAGCACCAGCGTGCCGCCCAGGCGATCGATCAGCAGTCGTGCGCTCATCGTGTCCGTCAACGGGCCGGCGTGGTCAGCGACAGGCCGAGCAGCGCACGGCGCGTGAGCCACGGCGACGGCCGGTAGCGCGGGTCCCCGTAGAAATCCTGCATGGCGCGCAGGATCGTCAGCAGCTTCATCGGGCCGAGCGCGTCGCCCATCGCCAGCGGCCCGTTCGGATAATTGAGGCCGAGGCGCACCGCCAGATCGATGTCGCCCGGCGACGCGATCTTCTGCTGGGCGATGTCGCAGGCGATGTTGACGATGGTGGCCATGATGCGCTGGGCGACGAAGCCCGGCGAGTCGCCGATCACGGTCACGGCCACGCCGTCGGACGCGAACAGTCCGTGCGCCTCGTCACGGACCTGCGGCGACGTGACCGGCGTCGTCATCAGCGTGCGCCGCAGCGCCAGCGGGACCAGCGTGTCGATGGCCACCGTCCGCTCCGGATCGAGACCTTCCTCGACCGCGCACGTCGTGGCGTCGCCGCCCAGCGGCGTGACGACGATCAGCGCATCGTCGGACGGCACGGCGCCGGCTTCGACCGTCGCGCCCATCTTCTCGAGCAGCCAGGTCAGCTCGCTCTGCGCCTCGACGTGCGCGCGGCTGATCCACACCGAGGCGGGCAGCGCGACCGGGGGCCGGGGCTCGACGATCGGCGCGGCGTCGTCGCCGTACGGATAGAAGCCCGCACCGCTCTTTCGCCCGAGGCGTCCGCCGGCGAGCCGCTGCGCGGTGATGACCGACGGCCGGAAGCGCGGCTCGTCGAAGTACTGCCGGTAGATCGCCTCCATCACGGGATGCGAGACGTCGAGCGCGGTCAGGTCCAGCAACTCGAACGGGCCGAGGCGGAAGCCGGCGGCCTCGCGCATCACGCGGTCGACGTCGACGAAGTCGCAGATCCCCTCGCCGACGATACGCAACGCCTCGGTGCCGTAGCCGCGACCGGCGTGGTTGACGATGAAGCCCGGCGTGTCCTTGGCGCGCACCGGCGTGTGGCCGAGCCGCCTGGTCAGCGCCATCAACGCGTCGCCGACCGCCCGATCGGTGGCGAGGCCGTCGATCACCTCGGCCACCTTCATCAGCGGCACCGGGTTGAAGAAGTGCCAGCCCGCCACCCGCGCCGGGTGCGCGCAGGGCGCCGCGATGGCGGTGACCGACAGCGACGACGTGTTGGAGGCGAGCACCGCGTCGTCGGCGACGATGCCTTCCAGGCGGAGGAACAGGGCCCGCTTGACGTCGATCTGCTCGACGACCGCCTCGACGACCAGCCGACAGTCCGCGAAGGCCTCCAGCGCCGGCGCGGCCACGATGCGGGCCAGCGTGTCGTCGCGCCGTCCCGCGTCGAGCTTGCCCTTGTCGACCTGCTTGCCGAGAGCCTGGCCGATCGATGCGATGGCCGCGTCGACCGCGGTGGGATTGGCGTCGTGCAGCCGCACGCGGCAGCCGCATTGCGCGAGGACCTGGGCGATCCCGCGACCCATCGCTCCGGCGCCCACGACGCCGACGGAAAGATCATGGGCCTGGAAGTCGATGGTCATGCGAGGAGGGGTCGAAGCGCGGGGGGTCGTGCGCGAGGGGTATCCGACGCTCTCCGTCGGGCGCAGGCGACGGCGGCGATGCGGAATGGTACGCGATGCGCTCGTCACGCTGCCCGCATCGCGCGGTCGAACGCCGAGTCGACCGCGCGTATTAGGCCGGGGCGCCGACAGCGGCGACAATCGGCCATCCGGGCGACCCGCTTTCGCCCTGCCTCGCTGTGCCCCCTACGACGCCAGAGACCATGATCCGCGACCCCGAAACCCATCGCCTGCTGCTCGATACCGTGACCCGTTTCGTTCGCGAGCGCTTGATCCCGGCCGAGAACACGGTCGCCGAGACCGACGAGATCCCTCACGACATCGTGCAGGCGATGCGCGAGATCGGCCTGTTCGGCCTGACGGTGCCCGAGGAATACGGCGGCTTCGGCCTGACCATGGAGGAAGAGGTCGACGTGACCTTCGAGCTGACGCGCGCGTCGCCGGCCTTCCGCTCCATCATGGGGACCAACAACGGCATCGGATCGCAGGGCATCGTGATCGACGGCACCGCCGAGCAGAAGGCCGAATGGCTGCCCCGCCTGGCGTCCGGGGAAGTGATCGGCTCGTTCGCGCTGACGGAACCGGGCTCCGGGTCCGACGCCGGTTCGTTGACGACCACCGCCCGGCTCGAAGGCGACGTGTACGTCGTCAACGGCACGAAGCGCTATATCACCAACGCGCCCGAGGCGGGCCTGTTCACGCTGATGGCGCGGACCGATGCGGATCAGCGCGGCTCGGCCGGCGTGTCGGCGTTCATCGTCGACGCCGGTTCCGCCGGCATCACCGTCGGCAAGCCCGATCGCAAGATGGGCCAGCGTGGCGCGCACACGGCCGACGTGATCTTCGAGAACTGCCGCGTCCCGGCCGTCAACCTGATCGGCGGCAAGGAGGGGCAGGGCTTCAAGACCGCGATGAAGGTGCTCGACAAGGGTCGGCTGACGATCGGTGCGGCGTGCGTCGGTTCGGCGTCGCGCATGCTCGACGACACCATCGCCTACACCCTCGAACGCAAGCAGTTCGGCGAGCCGCTCGCGCAGTTCCAGCTGATCCAGGCCATGCTGGCCGACAGCCAGGCCGAGTTGTACGCGGCGCGGTCGATGATCGTCGACGCGGCCCGGCGCCGCGACGACGGACAGGACATCAGCGTGCACGCGTCGTGCTGCAAGCTGTTCGCTTCCGAAATGTGCGGCCGGGTCGCCGATCGCTGCGTGCAGGCGCACGGCGGCGCCGGCTACATCAGCGACTACGCGATCGAGCGCTTCTATCGCGACGTGCGTCTGTTCCGCATCTACGAAGGCACGACGCAGATCCAGCAGATCATCATCGGGCGGGCGCTGGCGCGCCAGGGCGCGTCGATCCGCTACTGAGCGCGGCCCCGACCGCCGCGGCCTGGCGCGTTGCGGCCACGGTACGGCCCCCTGTGCAGTTTCCGACCTTTGCGGCAGAATCCATCCCGCAAACCGGACCCCGCAAGTCCGGACCGGGTGCAGGACATCGAGGGGGAACTTTGGTCGTAGCGCTGAAAAGCGACGTCGATGCGGATCGTTCGACGTCGGCAGGCTCGGGTTCCGTCCGACGGAGCGCCGCTGCCCGGCAGCGTGTCGATCGCCTCGGTCACCGCATGCGCGTGGCCCTGCCGGGCGCCGTCGCGATGCTGCTTTGCGTGGCGCCGGTCGCCGCGCCGGCGATGGGTCTCGGCGCCGCATCGCTCGCTTCGGGTCTCGGCGAACCGCTGCGCCTGTCGTTCCCCGTTTCCGTCCGACCCGACGAGGACGTCGGCTGCGTCCAGGTGCGGGGCAAGGGCGACGATCTGCCGGGAGTTCCTAACACCCGGGTGTCGGTGATCAAGAGCGGCTTCCAGACCCGCATCGAAGTCCGCAGCCTGCAAGCGGTCAACGAGCCGGCCATCGGCCTCGTCGTATCGGTCGGCTGCGCGGCGCCGATCGCGCGCGAGTACGTATTGTTTCTCGATCCGCCCGTGCTGCCGTCGGCGGACGCCGGGTCGGAGGCGGCCGGCACCACGGGAGCCGTCGCGGCGCGGCGGGCGACGGCGGATCGTGGCAATCGCGCAGACCGCGATCCCGCCGTGCCATCG
>CAHJXF010000057.1 GCA_903644065.1 Betaproteobacteria bacterium | reverse complement strand
CGCGGCGCCGCCGCGCGGCTGGATCGGGGCGTTCGCCGCGTTCGCATTCGGCGGCACGGCGCTGGCCGCGGTCGTCGCGACCTGGTGGACGGGAGAGCGGAGCGCGTCGGACGTGCCGCTGCAACAATGGATCGGTGCGGCTCTGGTCCTGTCGTCGATTCCCCTGCTCGTGGTCGACCGCGTCCATGCCTCGACCGCGTCCGAGGCGCTTCCCGAAGCGCCGCAACTCGCACAGCTGGTCCGGGTGCCGCTGATCGCCTTCTTCGGCACCGGGATCGCGAGCGTCCTCGACTCCCTCGGTCTGACCATCGCCCCGCTCGAGCGCGCCCTGGCCGTGCTGGTCGGCCTGGTCGCCGCCGAGCTGGTCGTTCGCGCAGCGGCGCACCTCTTTCTGCCGTTCGCCGACCTGCACCAGCGGCGGTCGGTGGCGAGCAGCTGGCTAGCGGCCCAGTTGCGTTGGCGCATGCCGCGGCTGTCGCGCATGGGCCAGACGATCGCCGACGAGTTCGGGGTCGACCTGTCGCGCAGCTGGGCCCTCGGCTTCGTCCGCTCGGCCGGCCTGCCGATCGCGGTCGCGGTCGCGGTCTTCGGCTGGTGCGTGACCGGGATCGCCGCCGTGGGCATCAGCGAGCGCGCCGTCTACGAGCGCTTCGGCGTGCCGGTGGCGGTGTTCCAGCCCGGCCTGCACCTGCATCTGCCCTGGCCGCTGGGCGTCATGCGACCGGTCGAGCTCGGCGTCGTCCACGAGATTCCCCTGGTGTCGAGCGAACGGAGCGGGCCGACCGCGCTGTCGAACATCGACGTCGACACGAAGGCGGAAGGCATCCCGTCGCGAAGTGCCGATCGACTGTGGGACGCGTCGCATCCGGCCGAAGCGAGCTACCTGATCGCGAGCGAGACCGCCGGCAAGCAGAGCTTCCAGATCGCCAACATCGACATGCGCATCGTCTACCGCATCGGCCTGTCCGACGAGGACGCGCGCCATGCGGCCTATGCGGTGGCCGACCCCGAGACGTTCATCCACGCCGGCGCCGGCCAGCTGCTGGTCCGATACTTCGCACGTTTCGCGCTGGCCGACGTGCTCGGACAAAGCCGCGAGACGTTCTCGCGCGAGTTTCGCGACGAGCTGCAGCAGACGCTCGACCGGCAGTCGAGCGGCCTGGAGCTGATCGCCGTCATCGTCGAGACGATCCATCCGCCGTCGGGCGCCGCGTCGGCCTATCACGACGTCCAGGCGGCCGAGGTCGCCGCCCGGACCGCGGTCGCGTTGCGCCGCGCCGAAGCGATCCAGATGCAGGCGGCGGCGCGCCGGACGGCGACCGGCAACCTGAACGAGGCCGTCGCGCGCCAAGCCGAACTCGTCGCCACGGCGCGGACCGACGGCATCCTGTTCTCGGGCGACCTCGCGGCCTCCGCCGGCGAGCCGCGGGCGTTCCTGTTCGAGCGCTGGCTGGATCGCCTCGGCACCGGCCTGGCGAAGTCGAGCCTGGTCGTCATCGACGGGCGGCTGACCGGCGCGAGCGCGCCGACCATCGATCTGCGACAGTTCGCGCCGCCGAAGGAGATCGACGCGCTGGACCGACCGGCCGTGACTCGAACCCAATCGAAAGACGTCGATGCCGCACTCCCATGATCATCATCACGGGCATGGCCATGCCCGGCCATCGCCGGCCGATGGCCCGGCGCAGCCGACGTCGCCGATCGGTCGGCTCGCGAGACAGGCGCGCTACGGAGTCGCCGGCCTGGTCGTCGCGATCGCGGTGGCCTCCGCCTGCATCGTGCTGGTCGGCCCGGGGCAGGCACTGGTCATCACGCGCTTCGGCAATCCGGATCGCGTGCTGACCGCGCCGGGACTGGCGTGGAAGGCCCCGGCGCCGGCCGAGAGCCGGATCGATGTCGACCTGCGCCTGCGCACCACGTCGAGCGGCCTGCACGACGTGGGCACGCGCGACGGGCTGCGACTGCTGGTGCAGGCTTACGTCGCCTGGCAGGTGCCGGCCGATGCCGACCACGTCAAGCAGTTCGTGCGCGCGGTGCGCAACCAGCCCGACCTCGCCGCCGCGCAGCTGCGCAGCCTGATCGACTCGTCGCTCGAGATCACGGCCAGCAACTTCGATCTCGCGATGCTCGTCAACACGAATCCCGCGGCGATCCGCATCGACCAGTTCGAGCAGGCTCTCCGCCAGCGTCTCGACGAGCAGGCGTTGCGCGTCTACGGCATCACCATCCGCCAGGTGGGCATCGAACGTCTGACGCTGCCGATGGAGACCCTGAACGCGACGGTGGAGCGCATGCGCGCCGAACGCCAGACCGTCGCCGCCGAACGGTCGGCCGAGGGACAGCGTGCGGCGGCCGAGATCGTCTCCAGCGCCGACCGGGACGCCCGCATCCTGGTCGCCCAGACCGCGAGCACGGCGGCGGAGATCGAGGCGAAGGCGCGCGTGGAAGCCGCTCGCATCTACGGGGACGCCTATCGAAACGACCCGAACCTGTACCGGCTGCTGCGTTCGCTCGATACGCTCGAACAGGTGATCGGCAGCAACAGCAAGTTGATCCTGCGCACCGACGCCGCACCGTTCCGCGTCCTCGTCGACGGACCGGGATCGGCCGCCGGCGCGCCGGAGTCGAAGGCGAGGAAGGGACCGTGAAGCCGTCGGCGACCGACGATCGCGCCGCAGCGGGCGGCGCCTGGGAACAGTCGGCCGGCGTCGTCTTCCGGCTGCTGTTCCTCGCCGTCGCGTTGTTCGCCGCGGGTTGGGCGGTGTCGAACGTCCGGCAGGTGCAGCCCGACAGCCGCGCCGTGGTCCTGCGCTTCGGCGGCATCGACCGGCAACGAGGGCCGGGCCTGCTGATCGCCTGGCCGAAGCCCATCGAGCAGGTCGTGATCCTGCCGTCCTCCGTTCGTCCGATCGAATTCCGTCTGCCGCGCCTGGAGCCGGTCGGCGGCGCCGGGCGGTCCTCGGCGCCCGACGTCGCGGGCGACGGGTCGCCCGCCGGGAACGCCGGCACGGTGCCGGCCCTGCGGATCTTCGAGATCAGCAGCGATCCCCGTCTCAATACCGGATTCTTGCTGACCGGCGACCTGAGCGTCGTGCACCTGCAGGCGACCCTGTACTACGAGATCACCGAGCCGACCGAATACGTCTTGTCCATCGAGCATCTCGACGCGGGCTTGCAGCGCCTGTTCATCGCGAGCGCCGTGGCGGTCTGCGCCGCCACCGACGTCGACACCATCCTCGTCGCCCGTTCGGGCCCCGATGCCGTGGACGAACGCCTGGTCGCGGCGCGCGAGCGCTTCCGCGCCGACCTGCTGGGCGCCGTCAATCGTCGCCTTCGCGACCTGTCGTCGCAGGGCGCGGGCTTCGGCATCACCGTCAGCCGCATCGATCTCGCGCCGGCGATCCCGCGAGCCGCGAAGGCCGCCTTCGACAACGTGTTGATCGCGGCCCAGGTCGCCGAGCAGCAGATCGCGCAGGCCCGCACGCAGGCGGTGCTGAAGGCGCAGGAGGCCGCGGCGGCCCGCACGCGGACGCTGACGCAGGCGGCAGCGAAGGCGACGGAGCAGGTCACGGTCGCGAGGACACGGACGTCGTCCGTCGCGGCGTTGACGCGCGGCGCGTCGGGGATCGACCTGCAGACGTCCGTGTTGCGGACCTACTACGAGCGCATGGGCGCGATCGTTCGCAAGGCCGGTTCCGTGACGACGGTCGACGCGGGCGGCAGTCACCTGATCACCGCGGGCCCCGAGTCGCGATGAGCGCCGACATTCTCTCTTCCCAGGTCGACGCGGCACCGGGACTGCTCAGCAGCGCCGAGCAGCGCGTCCTCGGCGTTCGTCTCCTGCTCTCGCTGCTCGCGACGGGTTGCCTGATCGTCTCGACGGTTCTCCGCTATCTCGTTCCGGCCCAGCACGACGTGGCCGATCTCGTCGCGGGGATCGCGGCGCTGATGGTGACCGGTCCGGCGCTGTCGGCGGCCTGGCACAGCCTGCGGCATCCGGACCTGCACGGCGTCACCGACCAGCTGATCGCGGTCGCCGTCATCGCCGCCTGGGCGGCCGGCGACCTGACGACCGCCACGTTGCTGCCGCTGGTGATGACGGTGGGTCACGTCCTCGAGGAGCGGTCGCTGCTGGGGTCGCACGAAGCGATCGAGGCGCTCGGTCGGCTGACGCGCAGTCGCGCGCGACGCCTGCTGGCGTCCGGCGGCGTCGAGGAGATCGACGGGCAGCACCTGGTGTCGGGTGACCGGATCGAGCTCCGCGCCGGCGACCGCATCGCCGGCGACGGCATCGTCGAGAGCGGCATCTCCAACGTCGACAACAGCACGATCACCGGGGAGTCGGTGCCGATCGAGGTCGGTCCCGGGGCCGGCGTGCTCAACGGTTCGATCAACCTCGACGGCGTGCTGACCGTCCGCATCACCGGGGTGGGCGAGGAGACGACGCTCGGGCGGATCGTCGCGCTGATGCAGACCGCCGAGCACGCGAAGCCGCCGATCACGCGATTGCTCGAGCTTTATGCGCAGCGCTACCTGGTGCTGATCCTCCTGCTCGCCGCCGGCACGTGGTTCGTCACCAACAACGCGGTGGCGATGCTGGCCGTGCTGGTGGCTTCGTGCCCCTGCGCGCTGGTCCTGGCCGCGCCGGCCACGTCGGTCGCGGCGATCGCGGTGGCCGGCCGTCACGGCATCCTGGTCAAGAGCGCCGCCTTCCTCGAACAGCTGGCTTCGGTGGACTCCGTCGTGTTCGACAAGACGGGCACCGTGACGGTCGGCCAGCTCCGCTTCATCGCGGCCCGCACCGCGCCGGGCGTCGCGGACCACGACCTGATCCGACTGGCCGGCAGCCTCGGCCGGCGGAGCAGTCATCCGGTGAGCCGCGCGCTCGATCCGTTGGCCGCCGACGACGAGCGCCTGTCGATCGACGACGCGCGCGAACGAAGCGGCTTCGGGGTCACCGGCCTGATCGACGGCGAGCCGGTCGCCCTCGGCCGACCCGAGTTGTTCGAAGAGCTGGGTATCGCGACGTCGCCGACACCGGACCATGACGGTCCGATCGCCGGTGTCGCGCGCGGAACCCGCTTCCTCGGATGGATCCTGCTGGCCGACGACCCGCGTCCCGAGGCGCCGGATGCGCTGGGCGCGTTGCGCGCGCTCGGCTTGCAGCGGCTGTCGCTGGTGACCGGTGATCGGCGACGCGTCGCCGATCGCATCGCCGGTCTGCTCGGCCTGACCGAAGTGCGCGCCGAAGTCCTGCCCACCGAGAAGATGGACCACGTCCTCGCCGAGATCGCCGCGGGCCATCGACCGATGGTGGTCGGCGACGGCATCAACGACGCGCTCGCATTGAAGGCCGGCGCGGTCGGGGTCGCGATGGGCGTGCAGGGTACCGACGTCGCGCTGGCATCCGCCGACCTGGTCCTGATGACCAGCGACCTCCGCCGTCTCGCCACCTGCGTGCGGCTCAGTCGCGCATGTCGCCGCACCACCCACGTGAACGTCGCCATCGGCTTGTTCGGCACGTTGCTCGTCACGGGCCTCGCAGCGGCCGGTTACCTGGGCGGCAGGGCTCCGCTCGTCGCCGCCTTGCTGCACAACGGCGGCACGCTGCTCGTGATGGCCAACGCCGGGCGGCTGCTGAAATTCGACCATCGCCTGACCGGTTGAGGCGTCGCGCACGCCGCATCGCAACGCGTGTCGAGGACCGCGGAACCGCCGGGATCGAGTCGGCAAGTCGCGTCGTCGCAGCAGCGTCGCGTCGGGTCAGCGAGTCGCGAGATCCTCGATGTGACGAACGACCTCGTCGGGGCACTCTTCGGGAAGGAAGTGGCCACCGTCCTCGAGAACGTGCGACTCGCTCGACGCCGCCACCGAGCGGACCATGTCCCCTTCCGCCTCCGCCAGGCTCTTGCGGCCCCCGAGAGCGATCACCGGTACCTTCACCTTCATCGTCCGGAGCGGCGTGGTCTGTTCGATGCTGACGAACGCGGCTCGATAGACCCCCATGGCGCCGAGCACGCCTTCGCGGCCTGTGAACGTCCGCAGGTACTCGTCGACCGTCGCCTCGTCGATCGCGCTTCGTCGGGCCAGCATGGTCTCGTGGAACCAAGTCAGGAACGCGCGCTCGCGACCGACGATCAGCCGCTCCGGAATGTCCGGCGCCAACGGCAATATCCACCACCACATCGAGCCCTTGCTCATCGCCTCCGGTTCGTAGGCGATGATCTTCTGCAGCACGTCGGCCAGCATCACCGGGCCTTCGACGTGCACCATGCCCTTGACTTCGTCCGGGTGATGCGCCGCGTAGAGCAGCGCGGGCGGCGCACCCATGTCGTGCGCCGCGATGGTGAGCGGCTGGCCGTTGCCGAAGCGCAGGCTGGCCACGAGAGCGCGAAACTCCCGTGCGAGCGAGAGCGCGTCGTAGCCGGCAACGCCTCCCGGCTTGTCGGAGTCGCCGAATCCCCGCATGTCCGGAACGAGGACCGCGTAACCAGCCTCCGCCAGGCGCATCGCCACGTGGCGCCACGCGAAGCCGGTCTCCAGGAAGCCGTGCCAGAGCAGCACGGGTCGACCGTCGCGGTCGCCTCCCGACCAGTAATGCAGACGAACGCCCGCGACGACGGCGTGGTCGCTGGTGAAGCCTGCGATCTGCGCGATACCCCGCTCGCCCATGTCCGCTCCCGTTGTCCGAGCGCATCGATAGCGAACGGTCGCCATATATTAGCCCCGATCGCTGGTGGGCGGCGGACAGGCCGAACGGACGTACCGTCGTCGAGCCGGATGGGTCGTCAAGCGACGTCGGGGCCGTCGACAGGTCGAGCGAGCGGAAGGCGTTCCAGAGCCAGTGCCATGACGGACATCAGTTGCCGTGCGCTACGACGATCGCGCGCCTGCACCGTGAGCCCTTCGAGGACGGTACTCAGGAAGACGGCCTGCCCGGCGACATCGGTCGCCGCATCGAACTCGCCGGATGCGACGCCGCGCTTCATGAGCGTCAGCAGCACGCGATGGTTCGCCGCCCGGAGGCGGCGCGGTGCCTCGGCGAGCGGTGCCGTCTCCGGCGAGTACTCCAGGAAGCCGCTCGAGACCATGCAGCCATGCGGACGGCCTTTCCTCGTGACGACCTTGATCGAGCGCACGAAAAACGACCGCAACGCGTCGACCGCGGACCCGGACGCGGGAAGGGTCCAGGGTTGTTCCGTCGTGAAGTAGAGCGCGAGCGCCTCCTCGTACAGCGCTCCCTTGCTGCCGTACGCCGCGTACAGGCTCGGCGTCGTGATGCCCATGGCGGCGGTGAGGTCGGTGATGGAGACGGCCGCGAAGCCGCGTTCCCAGAACAGCAGCATCGCCTGTTCCAGGGCCAGCGAGCGATCGAAGGTTCGTGGCCTGCCGCTTTTGCGGGTGATCGGCGGTGTGCGTGGCGTCATGCGGCGCGACGAGTGTCCGGGGGTTCGGGCACGACGCGAACCCGAACCCGCAGGGTTCGACCGGTGCGGGCGCCCGGGACTGCCGCGCGAACGACCTCGTCGGCGAATTCGGATCGGTGGCATCCGGCACGACGGCGCCATCGAATCGTCATCGACGAAACTGGCTCGAATTCTTGCTCTACTTCGAGAATTCGCGCCGCTGCGAACGATGCTCCACTGCCGTTGTCGCGCGCGTCGACGCGATGGCGACGATCTCCTCCGCAGCGAAAGACAATATGACGGCACCAAGGCCTCACAACGAGCCGGCGCGGCTTCGGCTGCTGGATGCGCTGCAAGTCCTCGACACCCCGCAGGACGCGATCCTCGACGGCATGGTCCGCACCGCGGCGACGGTCACCGACTGTCCGATGGCGCTGGTGTCGCTGGTCGCCGATCAACGGCAGTGGTTCAAGTCCCGCGTCGGCATCGAGGTGGCCGAGACGCCGCGCGAGGATTCGTTCTGTGCGCACGCCATCCTGCAGGACGAGATTTTCGAAGTTCCGGATTGCAACGAGGACCTGCGCTTCTCGTCCAATCCGCTCGTGACCGGAGCGCCGCATATCGTCTTCTATGCGGGCGTTCCGATCGAGGTCGACGGCTGCAAGATCGGCACGTTGTGCATCCTCGATCGACAGCGCCGCCGCCTGACCGCAGCGCAGCAGACGGCGCTCCGGGATCTCGCGGCGGCGATCCAGCACTGGTTCGAAGAACTGCATCTGCTGCGGTCGACCACCGAACAGCGCATCGCCCACTCGCTGTTCGAACATCTCAGCGACGGTGTCTTCCTGCTCGACCAGACGTTTCACGTGCGAAGGATCAATGCGTTCGCTTCCGGCTTGCTCGGACACGCGTCCGAAGATCTCGTCGGCTCGCCGTTCGACGAACTGGTCGTCGCTGCGGATCGCCCGGGACTCATCGAGCAGCTCGGCTCGAAGGCGCCCGCGAGCGCGTCCCGTGCGGTGGAGTGGAGCATGGTGCGGAGCGATCATACCGTGTTCCTGGCCGAAGCGAACATCCTCCGCATCGATGGCGCGGGCTGTCTGGTCGTCGTCCGCGACGTGACCGAGTCCCGTGCTCGACGACGCCTGGTCCGGCAGCAGGCCCTGGCGCTCGAGGAGAGTTTCGCCGGCATCATGATCTGCGACATCGACTTCAACATCGCGTACGCCAACAAGGCGGCGCTGGCGATGTCCGGCTACAGCGCCGAGCAACTGATCGGCAAGAATACGAGCCTGCTGCACTCGAAGCAGGTGCCGCGGGCGACCTACGAGTCGTTTCGCAACTCGCTCAGGGCCTTGCGCCCGTGGTCCGGGCTGATCTACTACCGACGCAAGGACGGGACGGAATACATCCAGTTGGCCACCGTCTCGCCGCTCGTCATGGACGACGACCCCGTGACCCACTTTCTTTTCGTCGGCGAAGACGTCACCGACAAGCGGCGGATGAGCAAGGAGCTCGAGGACTACCGCAACGGCCTCGAAGAACTCGTCGAGCAGCGGACCGCCGAGCTGGCGCTCGCCAAGCGCGCGGCGGAATCCGCGAGTCGTGCGAAGAGCGACTTCCTGGCTTCGATCAGTCATGAGATCAGAACGCCGATGAACGGTGTGCTGGGCATCGTCGAGGTACTGCGTGCCTCGTCGCTGGACGAGGATCAGCTCGATCTCGCCGACACCATCCGGGACTCGGCGCTCGCGTTGCTGGACATCATCGACGAAGTGCTCGACTTCTCGAAGATCGAGGCGGGTCATCTGCAGCTCGAGCACGAGCCGCTGGAGCTCCAGCGCCTGGCGGAGAGCGTCTGCGACGCCCTGCTGCCGCTGGCCGCGAACCGCAATGTCCATCTGCGCCTGTTCGTCGATCCGGGGCTTCCCGCCTGGATCGTCAGCGACGGCATGCGCCTCAGGCAGTTGCTCAACAACCTGCTCGGCAACGCCATCAAGTTCAGCAGTGGCGACGACAGGCCGGGTCGCGTCTGGCTCGCGGTGGACGCCGACGAACGGGGTTTCCTGCGCATCGTCGTCGGCGACAACGGCATCGGCATGGCGCCCGAGGTGCAGGCCTTGATCTTCCAGCCGTTCGTCCAGGCGGAGGGGTCGACGACCCGGCGTTTCGGGGGAACCGGTCTCGGACTGACGATCTGCAAGCGCGTGGCCGAATCGTTCGGCGGCCGGCTCGACCTGTGGAGTGCGCCGGGCGAGGGGGCGATCTTCACGCTGACGATGCCGTTGACCACGGTCGACCAGGCGGCGCCACCGCAGTCGTCGAGCCTGACGGGCCTGCACTGTCACCTCTACCTGCGCGACTCGGCCCAGGCGAGCGACTGGAGCGCCTATCTGGTGGCCGCCGGCGCGAGCACGCGGATCTGGAAGCGTTGCCCGTCGCAACGGACGATCTTGTCGAATCGTCCCGCGGAACGCGGCGTGCTGATCATCGACTCCGAAGGCGACAACGCCGCCATCGCCCGCCTGGAGGCGGTCCTGGCGCAGGAAGGCGTGCCGCTGATCCGGGTGCATGCCGGCACGCAGCGCGGCTGCCAGCCGATCGATCGCGGCATCGTCTCGATCGAGTCGGGCGCGGTGCGCCGAGCGACGCTCATCGAGGCGGTCGCCATCGCCGCGGGGCGCCGCTTGCCGGCGCTCATCCCCGTGGTCCCCTTCACCAAAGCGCCGCCCAGCGAAGTGGATGCGGTCGAAGCGGTCCGCCAGGGAAGGATGATTCTCGTGGCCGAAGACCACGACATCAATCGCAAGGTCATCAAGCGGCAGCTCTCCCTGCTCGGCCTGGCCGCCGACATCGCCGTCGACGGGGTCGACGCGCTCGAGCGGTGGCGAAGCGGTCGCTATGCGCTGCTGCTGACCGACCTGCACATGCCGAACGTCGACGGTTACGAGTTGACCCGGACGATCCGCGCCGAGGAAGCGCTCCGCTCCGGCCAGGGCCAGCCGCGTCGCCTGCCCATCGTGGCGCTGACGGCGAACGCCTTGCGCGGCGAGGCCGAACGCTGCCTGGCTCTCGAGATGGACGACTACCTCACCAAGCCGGTCCAGCTCGAGCGGCTCGCGCAGACCCTGGCGCGCTGGTTGCCGCAGACTTGGCCGAGCGGATCGATCGAACCCTCGGCGGACGTCGTGCCGGTCGACCGCGAAAAATCGCGCCTGCCGATCCTCGACGCCTCGATGCTGACCCGGCTTCTCGGGGACGACCCGGTGGTCCTCGCGGAGGTCCGCCAGGAATTCGTCGTCTCGGCGACGGCGACCGCCAAGAGCCTGCGCATCGCCGTGCAGCGCGGCGAGTGCGCGACGATCAGTGCGCTCGGACACCGCTTGAAGTCGTCCGCCGAGTCGATCGGCGCGATGGCGCTGGCGGACTGCTGCGCGCGCTTCGAGGACGTGGCGATCACCGGCCCGTGCCGCTCGCTGGACGGGGTGCTCGACGAATTCGAGATGGCGCTGCAGGCGCTGGTGATCGCCATCGCCGAATTCGTCGACACGCCTTTCGTCCCGGCGAAGCCGGCACCGCTGGCCGAGATCTGGCTGGTCGACGATGAACCGTTCCATCTCGACCTGATGCAACGCCAACTCGAAGCGCTCGATGCCGGGCCGATCCGCACCCATGCGTCCGGCAGCGCGGCGCTCGAGGCGCTGGCGGGTTGCGATTCGTCCGCCGTGCTCCTGCTGCTCGACCTGAACATGCCGGGCATGGATGGGGTCGAGCTCATGCGCCATCTCGCCGACCGCGCCTACGCCGGCGCGATCGCGCTGGTCAGCGGCAGCGAATCCCGGTTGGTTGAGACCGGGTCCAAGCTGGCGTCCGCCTATAAGCTCAACGTGCTCGGGCACCTTCACAAGCCCGTGCCGTCCCATGCCCTCCGAGACCTCCTCGAACGATGGCGGGCGTTGATTCCCGGTCGGGTGCACCGAGTGCCGAAAAGCTACGGACCCGCCGATGTCCACACTGCGATCGAAGCGGATCAACTGGTCCTCCACTACCAGCCCAAGGTGTCGCTGCGGGACGGCGCGCTGGTCGGCGTGGAAGCGCTGGTCCGCTGGCAGCATCCGGTCGACGGCCTGATCTACCCGGACGAATTCATTCACGTCGCCGAAGCGAACGGGATGATCGACGACCTGACGCTGCTGGTGCTCGACAAGGCCGTGGCGCAAGCCGCACGCTGGCGGGCGGAGGGTCTGCACCTGCGCATGGCCGTCAACGTGTCGATGAGCAATCTGGACCATCTCGACTTCCCCGACCGGGTCCTCGCCGCCGCCAAACGGCACGGCGTGCAACCCGACGACCTGGTCCTCGAGGTGACGGAGTCGACGCTGATGGTCGATGCCCGCACGCCCCTCAACATCCTGACGCGCCTGCGGTTGCGGAAGGTCGGCCTGTCGATCGACGACTTCGGGACCGGTCACTCGTCGCTGGCCCAGCTGCGCGACATCCCGTTCAACGAACTGAAGATCGACCGAGGCTTCGTGCGCGGCATCAGCGGGCAACCGACGCAGCAAGCCATCTTCGTGGCGAGCATGCAGATGGCGCATCAACTGAACATGCACGTGGTGGCGGAAGGCGTCGAGGACCGCGCCGACTGGGACTTCGTCCATGCGGCCGGCTGCGACACCGCCCAGGGGTACTTCATCTCCCGCCCCCTGGAGGCCGTCGCGTTGCTGGCCTGGACCAGGGAATGGCAACGGCAGACGACGGAGGAGTGCGATGCCCAGTAGCAAAGCTTGCGTTTTGGTCGTCACCAGCATCGTGACCGACGCCACGCTGATCTGCGAGATGCTGCAAGGCGATCAGGCCGACATCGTCACGTCCACCAACGCCGGTCGCTTCGTCGCCGACTTCGAGCGCGTCAGACCGCAGGTTTTGATCCTCGCCTTCAAGTCGGTGGCCGAGTCGGAGCGCCTGACGCTCAATCTCGTGCGCCACAACACGTCGTCGATTCCGCCCTCGTACCAGACGATCCTGTTGTGCCAGAAGGAAGAGGTCGGCCGCGCCTACGAACTCTGCAAGCTCGGTTACTTCGACGACTACGTGATGTTCTGGCCCCTGGTGTACGACGCACCGCGTCTGGCGATGGCGCTCCATCTCGCCCTGCGCTCGCGAAGCCAGGCCGAGCAGGGCGGTGGCCTGGGCCAAGTCGTGTCGCAGGCCAGACGGATCTCCGACCTCGAGCGGCAACTCGAGGAACAGCTCGCGGTCGGCAACGCGCTGACGGGGCGCGTCAAGGACTCGCTCGATTCGGCTCGCGATCGCCTCGGCGTCGTGGTCGACGAGTTCTCGCGACGGCTGTGCGATACCGGCCTGGAAAAAGCCGTCGTGGTCCGGGACCGCAAGCGGATCGATGAAGAGCTGAGACAGTTTCGCGAGGAGGGGGTATGGCCGCCGCTCGACGAGGTCGACGCGTCTTCAATGGCGGTGGCGCAGTGGGTGGACGGACTGCGCACGGCGTTGAACTCGCCGCTCGAGGCGGCGCGCACGCTCGCCGGCCAGTTGCATCAGTTGCCGCACACGCTGCTGGTCGTGGACGACGACGAGTTCATGCGCAAGCTGCTGGCCCGCGTGCTGGCGGCGGCCAACTACGCGGTGGTCGCGGTGGGCACCGGACACGAAGCGCTGCTCACGTTGCGCAAGCGTGCGCCCGACCTGATCATCATGGACGTCGATCTGCCGGACATCAGTGGCATCGAGGTAACGCGCCGGCTCAAGCGGACCGAGGACTACGCGACGATTCCCGTCATCATGCTGACCGGCCACGGCGAGAAGGAAATCGTCCTCAGCAGCTGCGGCGCCGGTGCCGACGACTACGTGGTCAAGCCGTTCGATCGCGACGTGTTGCTGCAGAAGGTGTCGCGACGCTTGAGCTAGCCCGGGTGCGAACGAACTGCATCGCCGGTGCCACGACCGTCGGGTCGGGACCCGGGTCGTCTCAGACCCCGATCACCGTCGCGGCTCGCGGGTTCGGCACCGCGTACGCGACCATCGGCACTACCGACCGATGGTCGTCTTGAAGCCGCCGGTAGGTGCGCAGGAAGTCGGCGGGGCGGCGCAGCGGATGGCTGAGCCGATAGAGCGCTTCGAAGAGGTCGAAGCGGAAACCCTGCGGCAGCGCGTTCCAGAACGTCGCGCGTCCGTAGGCCAGCGTGATCGGGCCGAACTCGCCCCGCAGCACCGCGAGCAGATCGGTGGCCCAGCACTCGATGCCGGCCAGGTAAGCGTCGCGCGGCCGCTCGGTCGCGCCGGCCACGAACGCGCAGGCGCTCGCGTCGTAGGCGAAGACCTGCGATGCGCCGGCATCGCCATGCCGCAGCACGAGCGCGAACGTCGGCTGGCGCTCGCCGGCCATGACGGTCAGCAGCGAGTGCAGGCTGCGAAACAGGATGCCACCCACCAGCACGTGGGCGAGTTCCTGCAGCCCCGCACGCAGTCGTTCGTCGTCGTCCCCGGTCAGGTCGCGACGGCCCGTCGCGGGCGGATAGTCGGGGATCGCCATCCGCAGGTCGCGCCGGCGGAGCGGCCACTGCGCGCGCGGCAGGGCGCCGAGGAAAGGCGTTCGCTCGTCGACCTTCACCAGGCGGTTGGCCTCGAGCCAGAAAGTCTGGCCCGGCACCGTCGACACGAAGCGCTCGTCGCCGTGGCGCGCCGCCATCGTGCGGCACACGGCCTCGGTGTCGATGCCGAAGACACGGTCGTTCAGCCAGCGCCGCTCGCCGTGGAACGTGAAGCCGCCGGCGCACATCAGCATCGCCGCGGGTCGGCCCCAGTGACGTTCGACGAGATCGCGACCGGTGTCCATGCGCGCCACGCAGGCCTCGGTCCCCGCGTCGTGCACGACCGCGTCCGACACGTAGTCGGCCATGAAGCTCCAGTCGAGCGTGTTGTTGGTCCACGTCACCAGACCGGGACGCGGCGCGCACGCCTTCGCCCATTCGAGATGGCCGGGAATCATCATGATGTCGACCATCGTGAAGAAGCTGCCGGCGCCGCCGAGGTGGCGGATCATGAACGGCAACGCGTCCCACTCGTCGTCGCTGTTGACGCTCAGGTGGTCGCCGCAAAAGGCGATGACCTCGAGGTCGCCGACCGCGACCGGCGCGCCGGGCACCAGCGGCTGGACCGCAAAACCCATCTCGCGCAGAATCTGGAAGGCGGCCGACGACGAATGCACCGACAGGAACACCGGGATGCGACGATCGAGCCGGGCCAGCGACGCGATGTCGAAGTGATCGTCATGCTCATGGGTCAGGAACAACGCGTCGACGGCGGGAAACGCGTCGAGCCGCAGGTCGCGCGGCGGATAGACCCGATAGCCGAGCGCATAGGCGTCGCCGAAGTCCTCGCAGAGGATCGGGTCGACCAGCAGGCAGGACCGGCCGGACCGGACGAGCCAGCCCTGATGGCCGAGGAACGTGGTGGCGAACGTGGCAGCACTCCATGCGCCGCGACCGCGAGCGGGTCGTATCGAGCGTCGAGTAAGGTCGGGGATCGGCGCCGTCGGATCCCGCACGGCATCCGGTGCACGGCGCGGGCCGATCGCGGTGCCGGCGCGCAGCC
>CAHJXF010000056.1 GCA_903644065.1 Betaproteobacteria bacterium | reverse complement strand
TCGCGGAGATGGCGGCCGTCTGCCGGGCGCGCGGCGTGGCCGTGCTGGTCGACGGCGCGCATGCGCCGGGCGCGATCCCGCTCGACATCGAATCGCTCGGCGTCGACTGGTACGCCGCCAACCTGCACAAGTGGGCGTTCGCGCCGCGCGCCTGCGGCGTGCTGTGGGCGGCGCGCGAGCGACGCGCGGATCTCCATCCGAACGTGCTCTCCTGGGGCGTGACGAACGACGACTGGCTCGCCGAGTTCGACTGGACCGGCACGTGCGACCCGTCGCCGTGGCTGCGGCCCCGGCCGGCATCGCGTTCATCGAAGAGCGTCTCGGCGTCGACGCGATGCGCGCGTGGAACCACGGCCTGGCGTGGCGGAGCGCCTGTTCGCTCGCGGATCGTTGGGGCCACCGCTTCCACACGCCCGAGTCGATGATCGGCTGCATGGCCGCGGTGCCGCCGCCGGCGCGGCTGGGAGCGGCGGACCCGCGCAATGCCCAGCGGGTGCGCGATGCGCTGTTCTTCGAGCACCGCATCGAGGTGCCGGTGCTGGTCCACGGCGACCGGTCGTGGGCGCGTCTGTCGATGCAGGTCTACAACGAGGAGAGCGACCTGGAGCGCCTGGCGGTCGCGGTCGATGCGATCGACGGCGCTTGACGAACGGGGCCGCGAGGTCGACGGTGCCGGCGGCGACGATCGCTGCGCTTCGGGGCGCGTCGGTGCGACGCCCGCCGCCGCGCTCTCCTGATGACCGGACGCGACGTCCGCCGCACGAGCGTGTCGCTCGCGCGACCAGGGCGGTCCACCATCCGCGCCGGCGGCCTGCATCGGTCGCGGGCGAAGCGACCCGGGACCCGCTCGCCGCCGATCCTCAGTCGCGCATCTCGCGGCCCGTCAGCTTGAGGAACACGTCTTCCAGGTTGGCCGGGCGATGCAGGTAGCGCAGCCACGGCTGCGTCGCGAGATGCTCGAGCAGCGGGTTCGGCGCATCGGTGTAGCAGAACACCGTCTCGCCGCTGGTCTCGAGTCGCGCCGAGCGCCGCGCGCCCTCGCTCTCGCCCCACGCCTTCGCACCGTCGCCGTACACCTCGACGACGCTGGCCTCGATGTGCTCGGCGATCAGGTCGCGCGGCGTGCCTTCGGCGATCTTGTGGCCGAGGTCGATCACCGCGAGCCGGTCGGCCAGGCGCTCGGCCTCGTCCATGAAGTGGGTCGTCAGCACGATGGTCTTGCCGTCGGCACGCAGCGTCTTCAGCCGGTCCCAGATCAGGTGGCGCGCCTGCGGGTCGAGCCCGGTCGTCGGCTCGTCCATGAAGATCAGGTCCGGGTCGTTGACCAGCGCACGGGCCAGCGTCAGGCGGCGCTTCATGCCGCCCGACAGCTCGCCGATCCGTGCGTCGCGCTTCGACGTCAGGCTCGCGAACTCGAGCAGCGACGGGATGCGCGCCCTGATGGTCGCGTCCGCCAGGCCGAAATAGCGCCCGTAGACCAGCAGGTTCTCGCTCGCCGTGAAGTCGGGGTCGAGGTTGTCCATCTGCGGCACGACGCCCACCCGGATGCGCGCTTCGCGACCCTTGACCGGCACGGGCCATCCGCCGAGCTCGATGCGACCGCCATCGGGCGCCGTGAGACCCAGACAGAGACGCAGCGTGGTCGTCTTGCCGGCGCCGTTCGGACCCAGCAGCGCGAAGCACTCGCCGCGTCCGACTTCGAGATCCAGCGCATCGACGACCCGCGTCGTGCCGTAGTCCTTGCAGACCGCGGACAGCGACAGGATGGGCGATCCCGGCGCCGGCGATGACGATGGCGGGCCGGACGGCAACGGATCGGCGGTCATCGCCAACCTGCACCGATCGGTTCGCTTCGTGGACCCGCCGGCTTCATCGCTTCGCGTCGATCGGTGCCGCACGCGCCGCGCGTCGCTCGCCGTCGATCCATTCGTCGACCCGCGCCTCGAGCAGCGTCATCGTCAGCGCGCCGTCGTCGAGGATCACGTTGTGGAAGCGGCGCAGGTCGAAGCGATCGCCGAGCGCGGCCTTCGCGCGGTCGCGCAGCGCCTTGATCTTGAGCTCGCCGATCTTGTAGCCGAGCGCCTGGCCGGGCGACGCGATGTAGCGGTCGATCTCGGCGGTGGCGAAGCCGCGTTGCAGGCCCGCGTTGTCCATCATGTACGCGATCGACTGCTCGCGGCTCCATCCGAACGCATGCAGGCCGGTGTCGATCACGAGACGGCAGGCGCGCACCATCTCCCACGACAGCGCGGAGAAGCGCGAGTAGGGATCGCGGTACAGGCCGAGCGCGGGCCCGAGACTCTCCGCGTACAGCGCCCAGCCCTCGAGGTACGCGGTGAACGACTCCTCGCGGCGGAAGGTGGGCAGTCCGTGCAGTTCCGCGGCCCGCGCGAGCTGCAGGTGATGGCCCGGCACCGCTTCGTGCAGGAACGTGTTCTCCATGTCGTAGCGCGGTCGCGTCGACAGGCTGAGCACGTTGGCCTCGAAGTAGCCGGCGCGGCTGCCGTCGAGCGCGCCCGGGGTGTAGTGCTCGGCGTTGTCGCCCTCGTACGCCTCCATCGCCCGCACGCCGTACGGCAACCGCGGCAGCGTCTCGAACAGCTTCGGCAGCTCGGCGTCCACGCGCTTCGCGATGTCGCGGTAGTCGCGCAGCATGTCGTCGCCGTTCGTGTAGTAGAACTGCGGGTCGCTGCGGATATGGTCGAAAAACGCGGTGCGCGTGCCGCTGAAGCCGAGCTCCGCGATCAGCGCATCGATCTCGTTGCCGACCCGGGCGACTTCGTCGAGGCCGACCTGATGGATCGCGGCGGGGGTCGCCGTCGTCGTCGTCGATTCCTCGGCCGCCAGCGCGTAATACCGCTCGCCGCCCGGGAGCGACGAGGCGGCCAGCGCCTCCTTGCAGGCGGGAATGTAGTCGTCGACCACGAAGCGGCGGAAGGCGACGGTCGCCGGCGTCACTTCATCGACGAGCAGCCGACGGCCTGCGGCTTCCAGGCGCACGCGATCGGCCGCCGGCACGTCCGGCCCGAACTGCTGGAACGGTCGATACAACGGATTGCGCGCGACGTCGACGACGACGAACGCGTCGAATTGCGATGGCACGCGCGCCATGATCGCGCGCGGCGGCATCCACCCGGAGCGCATGCCGACCCGCATCAGTTCGGTGGTCTGCGACAGGCGCTCGGGGAACGCCGCGAGCCGCTTCAGGTAGTTTTCGTAGTCGCGCGTCGTCGCGAACGGCATCGCTTTCGACAGGCCGACCAGCGACTGCAGCGGACTGCCGGTGGGCGAGATGCGCAGCCAGCCGCCGATGCCGGCGAACGGCAGCGAGCCGTACAGCGCGTCGATCGACTGGCCGAGGCGGGCCTGGTCCAGCATCAACCGGCGCGAGATCGCGTCCTGGTGATTCAACGTCCGCGGGTCGAAGCGTTCGAGCGACGCGATCACCTGCGCCGCATGCGCCTTCCGCCGGGCGATCGCTGCGAAGCTCAAGTCGGTGAAGCGGTCGTCGTAGTCGTGGACGCCGTTGTAGGTCGCCGACTCGGGATACTCGCGCAAGCCGAGCCGGTATTCGCTTTCGAAGAAGGCCGCGAGGCGTGCGTCGGGCTGCGGCTCGGCCGCCCGGGCGATGCCGAGTCCAGCGACCAGGACCAGGATCAGGCCAGCCGACCCGCGCACGAACGCGGATCGACTCGCCGAACACGAGAGTCGCCCTGCGCCCGGCCGCTCATCCATCGTCAAGCCCGAATGCGAAAGCCGGGGCGGTCCCCGGCTTCCTTCCGACCCATCGTTCCGTCAGGCGTCGGCCGCGTCGGGCACGTCGCTCTGTTCCGGACGATCCATCAGTTCTACCAGCGCCATCGGCGCGTTGTCGCCGACCCGAAAGCCGTACTTCAGGATGCGCAGGTAACCGCCGTTCCGCGTCTTGTAGCGCGGGCCCAGTTCGTCGAACAGCTTGACGACCATCTCGCGATCGCGCAGGCGGTTAAACGCGAGGCGCTTGTTGGCGAGCGTGGGTTCCTTGCCGAGCGTGATGATCGGCTCGAACACGCGGCGCAGTTCCTTCGCCTTCGGCAGCGTGGTCTTGATGACCTCGTGCTTGAGCAACGCGTTGGTCATGTTGCGGAACATGGCCAAGCGGTGGCTGGAGGTGCGGTTGAGTTTGCGTAGACCGTGACGGTGGCGCATGGTGGAGATCCTTTACTTGAATCGATGAGACCGACTTCTTCGATCGCCATGACGCCGGCGCGGTTCGGTTGAGTTTTGCTGCAACTACCGTAGTCCTTCTGCTGTCACCCCGGCCAGGGCCGGGGCCCGTTTGTGCTGTCACCCGGGCGAAGGCCGAAGCCCGTTTCTGCGAGCCGTGATGCGACGAAAGGGGTCCCGGCCTTCGCCGGAACGACAAGGCAGGGGTGCTGCCTACGCCTTTTCGAGACCCACCGGCGGCCAGTTCTCGATCTTCATGCCGAGCGTCAAACCACGCGAGGCGAGGACTTCCTTGATCTCGTTCAGCGATTTGCGTCCCAGGTTCGGCGTCTTCAGCAGCTCGTTCTCGGTGCGCTGGATCAGGTCGCCGATGTAGTAGATGTTCTCGGCCTTCAGGCAATTGGCCGAGCGCACCGTGAGCTCGAGATCGTCGACCGGACGCAGCAGGATCGGATCGACCTGCGGCGAACGCGACGGCGCTTCCGACGAGGTCTCGGTGCCTTCCAGCGAAGCGAACACCGACAGCTGGTCGATCAGGATGCGGGCCGACTGGCGGATCGCCTCTTCCGGCGAGATGACGCCGTTGGTCTCGATCGTCATCACCAGCTTGTCGAGGTCGGTGCGCTGTTCCACGCGCGCCGACTCGACCGTGTAGCTGACGCGACGGACCGGGCTGTACGACGCGTCGAGCACGATGCGGCCGATGGTCTTGCTGTGGTCGTCGGCGAATGCGCGCAGGTTGCCCGGCAGGTAGCCGCGCCCCTTCTCGACCTTGATCTGCATGTCGAGCTTGCCGCCCGGCGAAAGGTTGGCGATGACGTGCTCGGGGTTGACGACCTCGACCTCGTGCGACAGCTCGAGATCGCCGGCGGTGACCGGGCCTTCGCCTTCCTTGTTCAGCGTGACCACGACGTCGTCGCGGTTGTGCAGCTTGAAGACCACGCCCTTCAGGTTCAGCAGGATGTCGACGACGTCCTCCTGCACGCCGTCGAGCGTGGAGTACTCGTGAACGACGCCGGCGATCGACACCTCGGTCGGCGCGAAGCCGTTCATCGACGACAGCAGGATGCGACGCAGCGCGTTGCCGAGCGTGTGGCCGTAGCCCCGCTCGAACGGCTCCATCGTGACCTTGGCCATGTTGGGACCCGCGCCTTCGACTTCGATCTGGCGGGGCTTCAGGAATGCGTTCGTTGCCATGTTGGTCCTTTGCAATGGCCTCGGCGCGTTAAGCCGATAAGCCTGCGGGTGATGCCACTGGATAACGCCCTTCGCGTCGTGGCGATCGCGAAGCTCTATACACGTCACCCCGGCGAAGGCCGGGGCTCGATCCCGCTTCGAGCCGACTCGAAGTCGGGTCCCGGCCTGCGCCGGGACGACAGCGGATCCGTCTAGCGCGAATACAACTCGACGATCAGCGACTCGTTGATATCGGCCGCGATTTCACTGCGCTCGGGCATCGACTTGAAGGTGCCTTCCATCTTGGTCGCGTCCACCGCCACCCAGCTCGGAAAGTTGCCCTGCTGCGCGAGCGACATCGCTTCGGTGATGCGAACCTGCTTCTTGGCCTTGTCGCGGATGGTGACCACGTCGCCCGACTTGACCTGCATCGACGGGATGTTGGCCGTGACGCCGTTCAGCGCGATCGACTTGTGGCTGACGAGCTGGCGCGCTTCGGCCCGGGTCGAGCCGAAGCCCATGCGGTAGACGACGTTGTCGAGCCGCGACTCGAGCAGGCCGAGCAGGTTCTCGCCGGTGTTGCCCTTGCGCCGATCGGCCTCCTCGAAGTAGCGACGGAACTGACGCTCGAGGATGCCGTACATGCGCTTGACCTTCTGCTTCTCGCGCAGCTGCTTGCCGAAGTCCGACGTCCGCATGCCCGATGTGCGGCCGTGCTGGCCCGGCTTGCTGTCGAGCTTGCACTTCGAGTCGAGCGATCGACGAGCGCTCTTGAGGAACAGGTCGGTGCCCTCGCGGCGGGACAGCTTGCACTTCGGACCGATGTAGCGTGCCATGAGTATTTCCTTTCGATACGTTCCGCCGTCGTCACGACCGCGGAAACGGTCAGCTCGGTCTTTGGACTCAGAGAGCGCCGAGCAAGGCAGCGGAGCTTGCGCCCCACTCGTTGTCACCCCGGCGAAGGCCAGGGTCAAATCTATCCACTTCGCTGTCGACGGTTCGGGTTCCGGCCTTCGACGCGATGACCCGCTGGACATGGAACACCGGGATCCCGCGCCGTGCAGCGCTGACGCGTGCCTTACATCCGCCGCCGCTTCGGCGGTCGGCACCCGTTGTGCGGCACCGGCGTCACGTCGGTGATGCTGACGATCTTGATCCCGAGCGCGTTCAACGCGCGAACCGACGACTCGCGACCCGGGCCCGGGCCCTTGATCTGCACCTCGACGTTCTTGATGCCCTGCTCCTGCGCAGCACGACCGGCGGTCTCGGACGCGACCTGCGCGGCGAACGGCGTCGACTTCCGCGATCCCTTGAAGCCGGCGCCGCCCGACGAAGCCCACGACAAGACGTTGCCCTGGCGGTCGGTGATCGTGATGATGGTGTTGTTGAACGACGCGTGGATGTGCGCGATACCGTCCGCAACGTTCTTGCGAACCTTCTTGCGGACGCGATTCGCTGCTGCGTTGTTCGGTGCCTTTGCCATGCTGATTCCTTGATCTAACGAGTCTCGAACGGAGCGACCTGCTTCCGTCGTTCGGTCACTTCTTCAACGACGCCGCGGCCTTCTTCGGACCCTTGCGCGTGCGCGCGTTGGTCCGCGTCCGCTGCCCGCGCACCGGGAGGCCGCGACGATGGCGCAGGCCGCGATAGCAACCCAGGTCCATCAGTCGCTTGATGTTCATCGACACGTCGCGACGCAGGTCGCCTTCGACCATGAACTTGCCGACCTGGTCGCGCAGACGTTCCATCTCCGCGTCGTCGAGGTCCTTGACCTTCTTCGTCACCGGCACGTCGGCCGCGGCGCAGATGAAGCGCGCGCGGGGACGGCCGATACCGAAGATGGCCGTCAGGCCGACGTCGGTGTGCTGGTGGTTCGGGATGTTGATGCCTGCGATACGGGCCATGCTCGTTTCCTATCTAGCTCACGCTGACACCGACGATCCGTCGATGATGGCGGCGAGGCGAAAAATTACCCTTGGCGCTGCTTGTGACGCGCGTCCGACGAGCAGATGACCCGCACGACACCCTTGCGCTTGATGATCTTGCAGTTGCGGCACAGCCGCTTGACCGATGCGAGTACTTTCATGGGATCCTCGAACTGCGTGATACGTCTTGATTCGTACGTGAAGACTCTCTACCTGTCCGCTCGCCCCCGGTCCTGCGCGACGAGCGACCTTTCACTTGGCGCGAAACGTGATGCGGGCCCGCGACAGGTCGTAGGGCGATACCTCCACCGTCACCTTGTCGCCCGGAAGGATCCGGATGTAGTGCAAGCGCATCTTTCCCGAGATATGCCCGAGCACCACGTGCCCGTTCTCCAGCTTCACGCGAAACGTCGCGTTGGGCAGATTCTCGAGAATCTCGCCCTGCATCTGGATGACATCGTCCTTCGACATGTATTCCTTGTCTGGTCAGGTCCGCTTGCCGCGCGTTCGTCCCGTGACGTCAACGGGCCGGCAAGCCACCCTTGAAATTGGCCTTCTTGAGCAACGACTCGTACTGGTGGGTCATGATGTACGCCTGCACCTGCGACATGAAATCCATCGTCACCACCACGATGATCAGCAGCGACGTGCCGCCGAAATAGAACGGTACGTTCTTCCACAACACCAGGAACTCGGGCAGCAGGCACACCAGCGTGATGTAGAAAGCGCCGGCCAGCGTCAGGCGCATCAGGATCTTGTCTATGTAACGCGCCGTCTGGTCGCCCGGCCGGATACCCGGCACGAAAGCGCCGCTCTTCTTCAGGTTGTCCGCGGTTTCCTTGCTGTTGAAGACCAGCGCGGTATAGAAGAAGCAGAAGAAGATGATCGCGGCCGCGTACAACAGCACGTACACCGGCTGCCCCGGCGACAGCGCACCGGCCACGTCCTTCAGCCAGCGCATGCTCTCGCCCGAACTGAACCAGCTCGTGATGGTCGCCGGCAGCAGGATGATCGACGACGCGAAGATCGGCGGGATCACGCCCGACATGTTGAGCTTGAGCGGCAGGTGCGAACTCTGGCCGCCGTACACCTTGTTGCCGACCTGACGCTTCGCGTAGTTGACCAGGATCTTTCGCTGGCCGCGCTCGACGAACACCACGAACGCCGTCACCGCCACCGCGACCAGACAGATGATGATCACGGTCGGGATGCTCATCGCGCCGGTGTTGACCAGCTCGAACAGATTGCCGAGCGCGCGCGGCAGGCCCGACGCGATGCCGGCGAAGATGATGATCGAGATGCCGTTGCCGAGGCCGCGCTCGGTGATCTGCTCGCCCAGCCACATCAGGAACATGGTGCCGGTCATCAGGCAGATCACGGTCGTGATACGAAAGAAGAAACCCGGGTCGATCACCAGGCCCGGGCTCGACTCGAGGAACACCGAGATGCCGAGCGCCTGGAAAGTACCGAGCAGCAACGTGCCGTAGCGTGTGTACTGCGTGATCTTCCGGCGGCCCGACTCGCCCTCCTTCTTGATCGCTTCCAGCTGCGGCGACACCACCGTCAGCAGCTGCATGATGATCGACGCCGAGATGTACGGCGTGATGCCGAGCGCGAAGATCGTGAAGCGCGACAACGCGCCGCCCGAGAACATGTTCAGCATGCCCAGGATGCCGCTCTGCTGACCCTGGAACAGCTTCGTCAGCTCGTTCGGATCGATGCCCGGCACCGGGATGTGCGCGCCGATCCGATAGACGATCAACGCCCCGAGCAGGAAGACCAGGCGACGTTGCAGGTCGCCGTACTTCCCGCTCTTGCCGGAGATCGATCGATTGGAGGCTGTACTGGTGACCACGCGTTGTTCCTGGATCTGTCTCGGTGGGCTCAGGCGGCGGCGGCCGCGGCGCGCGCTTCTTTAGAAGGCAGCTTTCGCACCTTCTCGACGACGACGAGATCGGCGACGCTGCCGCCGGCCGCTTCGATGGCTGCCTTCGCACCCTTGGTCGTGGCCACGCCATCCAGCATCACCTTGCGCGTGATCGCTCCCGACAGGATGACCTTCGCCGAACGGTGGAGGTCCGACATGAGGCCGGCCTGCTTCAAAGCAAGCAGATCGATCTGCTCGACCGGCAGCTTCTCCAGATCCGACAGCCGCACTTCGGCGACGAGCCGCGCCGTCAGCGACTTGAAGCCACGCTTCGGCAGGCGACGTTGAAGCGGCATCTGGCCGCCTTCGAAGCCGACCTTGTGGAAGCCGCCCGAACGCGACTTCTGGCCCTTGTGGCCGCGACCCGCGGTCTTGCCCAGGCCCGAGCCGATGCCGCGACCGACGCGCCGCTTCGCGTGCTTGGCGCCCTCGGCCGGCTTGATGGTGTTCAGTTTCATGGAACGCTTTCGTTGCGTGTCGCGTGTCGGCGAACGGGCAGGCCCGTCACACCACCTTCACGAGATACGAGACCTTGTTGATCATGCCGCGGACCGACGGCGTGTCTTCCAGCGTGCTGACGCTGTTCATGCGGCGCAGGCCGAGCCCGCGCACCGTGGCGCGATGCGACTCGCGCGTGCCGGCGATGCTTTTGAAGAGCGTCACGGTGACGGTCTTCTTGTCTGCCTTGTCGTTCTGGTCGACCACGATGATTTCCTTTGAAACGAAGACGATCAGGCCGTCAGTTGCTCGACCGACTTGCCGCGCTTGGCGGCGATCTCGGACGGCGTCGTCATGGTCTGCAAGCCGTTCAGCGTGGCACGGACCAGGTTGTACGGGTTGGTGGAACCGAGGCTCTTGGCGACGACGTTGGTCACGCCGATCGCCTCGAAGATGGCGCGCATCGGACCGCCCGCGATCACGCCGGTACCGTCCTTGGCCGGCGTCATCAGGACCACCGACGCGCCGTGCTTGCCGGTCACCGTGTGCTGCAGCGTGTTGCCCTTCAGCGAGACCTTGAACATCTTGCGTCGCGCCTCCTCCATCGCCTTCTGGACGGCGACCGGCACCTCGCGTGCCTTGCCCTTGCCCATGCCGATGCGCCCGTCGCCGTCGCCGACCACCGCCAGGGCAGCGAAGCCGAGGATGCGGCCGCCCTTGACGACCTTGGTCACGCGATTGACCGCGATCATCTTCTCCCGCATGCCGTCGTCGCGTTCCTCGCCGATCGGGGTCTTCGCTTGAATCCGTGCCATGGCTCTTGTCTCGCCGGCAGGGCCGGCGCCGTTCATGTCATCCCGGCAGAGGCCGGGATCGAATCGATCGATACTTGATTGGGCCCCGGCATTCGCCGAGGCGACAACTCTTGACTGGCCCCGACCTCCGCCGGGACGACACCCAGATCAGAACTTCAGTCCCGCTTCGCGCGCCGCTTCCGCCAGCGCCTTGACCCGCCCGTGATAGCGAAAGCCACCCCGATCGAACGCGACCGTCTCGACGCCGGCGGCCTTCGCCTTCTCGGCGACGCGCTTGCCGACCATCGCAGCGGCAGCGGCGTTGCCGCCCTTGCCGCTCTTGCCGCCCAACTCGGTGCGGACATCGGCTTCCACCGTGGAGGCGCTGGCCAGTACCTTCGTGCCGTCGCCGCTGACGATCGTCGCGTAGATGTGCTGGTTGGTGCGATGCACTGCCAGGCGCGTGACGCCCAGTTCGGCGATCTTCAACCGCGTCTGACGGGACCTGCGCAATCGCGAGGCTTTCTTGTCCATGGCCATGTTCTTTCGAGGTTCGTATCCGTCCGGTCGGGTGCGAGGACTCGCAGTCCTCGCGCGTGCCGGCGTTCGGTTCTACAGCAGGCGCGTCGCGCCCTACTTCTTCTTCGTTTCCTTGATCACGACCTTCTCGCCGACGTAGCGCACGCCCTTGCCCTTGTACGGCTCGGGGCTGCGATAGGCACGCACCTCGGCTGCCACCTGGCCGACCTGCTGGCGACTGGCGCCCTTGATCACGATCTCGGTCTGCGTCGGCGTCTCGCATTTCACGCCAGCGGGCATTTGATGCACCACCGGATGCGAGAAGCCGAGCGACAGGTTGAGCTTGTCGCCAGCCGCCTGCGCGCGATAGCCCACGCCGACCAGCGCCAGCCGCTTCTCGAAGCCGGCGGTCACGCCGGTGCACATGTTGGCGACGAGCGCGCGCATGGTGCCGGACATGGCGTTTGCCTCGCGGCTCGGGCCGAGCGCCTCGAACGTCAGTTGTCCATCGCTCTGCACGACCTTGACGAGCGGATGCGCGCGCTGCGTCAGCGTGCCGAGCGGGCCCTTGACGCCGATCGCTTCGGCCGACACGTTGATCTCCGCGCCCTTCGGCACGACGATCGGATTCTTACCGACTCGGGACATCGCGTGTTCTCCTGATGATCTGGCTTGATGCCGGCCCTAGGCCACGTAGCAGATGACTTCGCCGCCGACGCCGGTGGAGCGCGCCTTGCGATCGGTCATCAGGCCCTTCGACGTCGAGACGATCGCGATGCCGAGGCCGTTCATCACGACGGGGATCGCATCGCTCGCCTTGTAGATGCGCAGGCCGGGACGCGAGACGCGGTCGAGACGCTCGATCACCGGACGGCCGGCGTAGTACTTGAGGCCGACGGTGAGCACGGCCTTGCCGTCGTTCTCGGCGACCGTGTAGCCCTCGATGTAGCCCTCGTCCTTCAGGACGTCGGCGATCGCCACCTTCACCTTGGATGAAGGCATCACGACCTCGGTCTTTTCGACGCGCTGCGCGTTGCGAATCCGCGTCAACATGTCGGCGATGGGGTCACTCATGCTCATATCGAATCTCTCCTGGTGCCGCTGGTCGGCCTCCGCGCGTCAGTCGTTCGCGCGGCGCCCTGTTCTATCGCGTGGTCGATCGCTCGAGGCGCCTACCAGCTCGCCTTCGTCAGGCCCGGGATCTCACCGCGCATCGCCGCTTCGCGCACCTTGGTCCGGGCCAGGCCGAACTTGCGATAGGTACCCCGCGGGCGACCGGTCATAGCGCAGCGGTTGCGCTGTCGCGTGGGGTTCGCGTTGCGCGGCAGCTGCTGCAACTTCAGGCGCGCCTCGTAGCGGTCCTCGTCCGACTTGCTCTCGTCCGCGATCGCGGCCTTCAGATCGGCTCGCTTGCCGGCGAACTTCTTCACCAGCGTGGCGCGCTTCTTCTCGCGATTGATCAGCGACATCTTCGCCATGGTCCTCGCCTCGCCTTCAGTTCTTGAACGGAAATTTGAACGCGACCAGCAACGCCTTCGCCTCTTCGTCGTTCTTGGCGGTGGTGGTGATGCTGATGTTCATGCCACGGATGGCGTCGATCTTGTCGTACTCGATCTCGGGAAAGATGATCTGTTCCTTGACGCCGATGTTGTAATTGCCGCGGCCGTCGAACGCGCGTCCCGAGATGCCGCGGAAGTCGCGCACGCGCGGCAGGGCCACGGTGACGAAGCGGTCGAGGAACTCGAACATCCGTGCGCCGCGCAACGTGACCATGCAGCCGATCGGATACCCCTCGCGGATCTTGAACCCGGCGATCGGCTTCTTGGCCTTGGTGATGACCGGCTTCTGGCCGGCGATCTTGGTCATGTCGCCCACCGCGTGCTCGATGACCTTCTTGTCCGCGATCGCCTCGCCGACGCCCATGTTCAGCGTGATCTTGGTGATGCGCGGCACCTGCATCGTCGACTTGTAGCCGAACTTCTCGGTCAGGTCGGCGACCACCTTGTCGCGGTAGAACTGCTGGAGACGAGCCATGATGGCGTTCCTCGAGTTAGGCCGAAACCGCGTCGCCGCTGGAGCGGAACACGCGAATCTTCTTGCCGTCCTTGGTCGCGATGCTGACGCGATCGGCCTTGCCGGACTTGCTGTTGTAGAGCGCGACGTTGGAGATGTCGATCGGCATCGTCTTGTCGACGACGCCACCGGTCTGTCCCTTCATCGGATTCGGCTTTTGATGCTTCTTGACGACGTTGATGCCGTCGACCAGCAGGTGGGTCTCGTCGAGGCGCTGCAGCACCGTGCCGCGCTTGCCCTTGTCCTTGCCGGTGATGACGATGACCTCGTCACCCTTGATGATCTTGTCCATGCCGTATCGTCCCGGCGCAGGCCGGGATCCAATTTGGTCGATCAGAGAACTTCGGGCGCGAGCGACACGATCTTCATGAACTTCTCGGTGCGCAGCTCGCGCGTCACCGGTCCGAAGATGCGCGTGCCGATCGGCTCGAGCTTGTTGTTGAGCAACACGGCGGCGTTGCCGTCGAACTTGACGAGCGAGCCGTCCGGACGACGCACACCCTTCGCGGTGCGCACGACGACCGCGTTGAAGATCTCGCCCTTCTTGACGCGACCACGCGGCGCGGCATCCTTGACGGTGACCTTGATGATGTCGCCGATGGTCGCGTAACGGCGCTTGGAGCCGCCCAGGACCTTGATGCACAGAACTTCGCGCGCACCGGTGTTGTCGGCCACTTCGAGCCGGCTTTCCGTCTGAATCATTGTCTGCGTCCCAACTTGATCCGCTACGCACCGGGCCGAAAGCCCATGCGACCGCGGTCAGTCTTGGTTCCCGTGAAGGGTTGAGTCCGCTCGCGATGGAATGCGTCGCTCGCTTCTGAGGAACTGCCGTTACCGCCACCAACACCGAGGCGCCCCCAGGGCGCTTTCGGAAAAGCCCGTGACTATAGCGGCTTTCTCACCAACGCACAACCCGTGCGAGGCCGGTGCGAAACGCCGATCAGATGACCCGTGCCGCCTCGATCAGCCGCGTCACCGTCCACGCCTTCGTCCGCGACATCGGCCGCGTCTCGGCGATTTCGACCATGTCGCCTTCGTTGTACTGGTCGGTCTCGTCGTGCGCGTGGTACTTCTTCGAGCGCACCATGTACTTGCCGTAGAGCGGATGCTTGACCTTCCGCTCGATCAGCACCGTCACGGTCTTGTTCATCTTGTTGCTAACGACGCGGCCGACGAGGGTGCGCGTCAGGCCGCCCTTCCGGACGCCCTCTATTTGCGGTTCATCGGTCATCAGGGGACTTGCGAGTTCGGTCATTTCGTCGCCTTCTCGACCGGCGCGGCAGGCGCATTCCTGGCGGCCACTTCGGTCATCACGGTCCGCACGCGAGCGATGTCGCGGCGCACCTTCTTCAATTGACTGGTGTTCGACAACTGCTGGGTCGCGATCTGCATGCGCAGACCGAACTGCGCCTTCAGCAGATCGGTCAGTTCCTTGCCCAGCGCGGCGGCGTCCTTGTCGCGGAGTTCAGCTGCTTTCATCTCGATATCCTTTCAGTGCGGTCGCAGGAGTCGCCGGCCGTCAGCTGCCGACCTGGCGCACGACGAAGGTCGTCGAGATCGGCAACTTGGCGGCGGCGAGGCGAAACGCTTCGCGGGCCACCGTCTCTTCGACCCCGTCCATCTCGTACAGCACCTTGCCCGGCTGGATCTCGGCCACGTAGTACTCGACGCTGCCCTTGCCGTTGCCCATGCGGACTTCGGCCGGCTTCTGCGAGATCGGCTTGTCGGGAAAAATGCGAATCCAGATGCGGCCACCTCTCTTGATGTGGCGCGTCATGGCGCGACGGGCGGCTTCGATCTGGCGCGCCGTGAGTCGCCCGCGGCCAACGGCCTTCAGGCCGAAGTCGCCGAACGAGACCTTCGCGCCGCGGGTCGCCACGCCGGTGTTGCGGCCCTTCTGTTCCTTGCGATATTTCCTGCGTGCGGGTTGCAGCATGATCCGTCCTCGTCAGTCCTTCTTGGGCACCGTGGTGCCACCCACGGCGGCCGCTTCCTTCACGGCCTCCTTGGGCGCTGCGGCACCCTTTCGCACGCGCTTGACCACCGGCGGCGTCTTGCTGGCGTCGGTGACCGCGGCGGCCTCGGCCGGCTTGGCGACCGCCGTATCGGCAGCGGCTGCAGCCGTCGTCTCGCCGTCGACCTTCCGCGGCGGACGGGGACGCGACCCCGGCGGCGGCACGCGC
>CAHJXF010000055.1 GCA_903644065.1 Betaproteobacteria bacterium | reverse complement strand
GGCCGAGATCGGCGTGCGCATCGACGAGACGCAGCAGGTCGGCCGCGATGCGCGGCACGTCGCCGACCTTGCCGTAGTGCGTCAGGTAGAGCGCCTCGGGCCGCAGCGCGGTCATGCGCTCGATCGACGCATGGAACGCGGCGGGATCGAATTGCGTGGGCGTCGTCGCCGGGAACACGAACTGCCTGCCGTCGCGATCGAGTTCGCGATACGACAGGCCGAACAGGTCGCCGGTGAACAGGTGGCCGGTCGTGGCGTCGTGCACGCAGTTGTGATGGCGCGCATGGCCGGGCGTGTCGTGGAAGGTCAGCGTGCGGCCCGCCAGCGCGACCGTGTGCCCGTCGACGGCCTCGACGACGCGCTCGGCCGGCACCGGGCGGATGTCGCCGTACATCCGCGTCGCCTCGTCGACCCCGTAGACGTCGCGCGTCGCCTGCATCAGCTTCGACGGATCGATCATGTGGCGGGCGCCGCGCGGATGCACGACCAGGCGCGCGTTCGGCGCCTGCGACATCAGCAGTCCCGCCCCGCCGGCGTGGTCGAGATGCACGTGAGTGAGGATCACGAAGTCGATGGACTCCGCGGCCAGGCCCTTGTCCGCGAGCGCCGCGAGCACCAGCGGCACCGAGTCGTTGGTTCCCGTGTCGACGACCGCCACGCGACCCTGCTCGACGACGATGTGGATCGCATCGAGTTGCGGCCGGACGTAGCCGGAGTCGATGGCGCTGATGCCGTGCGAATAGTCGACGACGGAAGGAGTCATGGGCGTGGCGGGCGAGGGACGGGCCGCCATGATGCACGCTTCCGCTCGGCGCCGCGGCCGGCGACTAGCGCTGCATCTTCATCATCTGGTCCATCGGCATCGTCATGTGGTTCAGGTGGGTCATGATCCACAGGGAGCCGAACACCAGCAACATCACGATCAGCACGCCGAACGCCAGCGCCATCGCGTTGTTGAGGCTTTCGGGGCCGCTCGTGATGTGCAGGAAGAACACCAGGTGCACGCCCATCTGCGCGATGGCCAGCACCGACAGCGCGATGGGCACGCTCGGCGCCCACACCAGCGTGCTGCGCGAGATGAAGAACGAGACCAGCGACAGGCCGACCGCCAGCGCGAAGCCGATCAGGTAGCCCTTGACCCCTTGCGCGATCTCGTCCCTGCCGACGCGCTCGTCGCCCGGTGCGCTGTCGCCGTGCTGCTGGTCGTGTTCCGACTTCGACTGTCGGCGGTCCTGGTCTTTCGACGCCGTCGCTTCGTTCATCGTGACGCTTTCATCGTGACGTCTTCAACGGGACACGCCGTCGTGCCGCTCATCGGGCGATCCCGACCAGGTACACCAGGCTGAACAGGGCCACCCAGATGATGTCGAGGGTGTGCCAGAACAGGCTGAAGCACAGCATGCGGCGCAGGATGTCCTCGCGATAACCCTTCGCGGCCACCTGCGCCATCATCGTCAGCAGCCACAACAGGCCGGCCGTCACGTGGAAGCCGTGGCAGCCGATCAACGCGAAGAACGAGGACAGGAAGCCGCTACGCTGCGGTCCGGCGCCCGTGTCGATCATGTCGGCGAACTCGCGCAGTTCGAGCACCAGGAAAGCCGCGCCCAATACGAACGTGATGCCCATCGAGACGTGGAACAGCTTGCCGTTGCGCGCCTGCGCGCCGATGCCGGCGAGACCGCAGAACAGGCTCGACGTCAGCAGGCAGGCCGTCTCGATGGCGACGTTGTTGAGGTCGAACAGGTCGTGGCCGCCGGGTCCGCCCGCGGTGCTGTCGGTCAGCACCGCGTAGGTGGCGAAGAACGCCGCGAACATGATGATGTCGCTGATCAGGAAGATCCAGAAGCCGTAGCCGACGACGATGCGCTTCGACTCGCCGTGTTCCGAACTCTCCGTCAGGTCGGCGCCGTGGCCATGACCCTTCGATCCGGTCTGATTGCCGGGAACCGCCGCGTGGGCACCGCTCATGCCGCGGCTCGCAGGCGCGCCAGCGCGGCGGAGCGCGATGCCCGGTTGGCGCGATCGATGCGGGCCACCGTCGCGGCCGGGATCTTCTCTTCGTCCTCGTCGCGCCACGCGAAGACCACGAAGGTGGCGAACGCGCCGACGAACGCCGCGATCACCAGCCACCAGATATGCCAGATCAGGGCGAATCCCATGATGGTCGCGAAGAACGCGCAGATGAAGCCGACCGGACTGTTGAGCGGCATCTCGATGTCGACGTACTTGGGCTCCGCCGGCATGTCGCCGCTCTCGCGCACCGCCCGCTTGACCACCCAGTAGGTTTCCTCGCCTTCGATGTTGGGCAGCACCGCGAAGTTGAACAGCGGCGGCGGCGACGGCGTCGCCCACTCGAGCGAGCGGCCGTCCCACGGATCGCCGGTCAGGTCGCGAAGCGATTCGCGATGGCGGATGCTGTAGATCATCTGCCAGATCTGCAGCGCGATGCCGGTCGCGATCAGCAGCGCGCCGACCCCGGCGACCAGCAACCACGGCCGCCATTCCGGCACGTCGTAGTGCTGCATGCGGCGCGTCATGCCTTCGAGGCCCAGCCAGTAGAGCGGCATGAACGCCACGTAGAAGCCGGAGACCCAGAACCAGAAGGCGGCCTTGCCGATGCCGTCGTGGAGCTTGAAGCCGAAGGCCTTGGGGAACCAGAAGGTATAGCCCGCGAACGCGCCGAACAACGTGCCGCCGATGATGACGTTGTGGAAGTGCGCGACGAGGAAGACGCTGTTGTGCAGCATGAAGTCGGCCGGCGGGACGGCGAGCAGCACCCCGGTCATGCCACCGACCACGAACGTCACGACGAAGGCGATCGCCCACATCATCGGGACCTCGAACGCGATGCGGCCGCCGTACATCGTGAACAGCCAGTTGAACACCTTCACGCCGGTCGGGACCGCGATGATCATGGTGGCGATGCCGAAGATCGCGTTGACGTCGCCGCCCGCCCCCATCGTGAAGAAGTGGTGCAGCCACACCATGAAGGCCAGGAGGCAGATCGCCATCGTCGCCGCGACCATCGACCGGTAGCCGAAGAGGGGCTTCCGCGAGAAGGTCGAGAAGATCTCGGAAAAGATGCCGAACGCCGGCAGGATCAGGATGTACACCTCGGGATGGCCGAACGCCCAGATGAGGTTCATGAACATCATCATGTTGCCGCCACCGTCGTTGGTGAAGAAGTGGAAGCCGAGATAACGGTCCAGCAGCAGCATCGCGAGGGTCGCGGTGAGGATCGGGAACGCGGCCACGATCAACAGGTTCGACGCGAGCGTGGTCCAGCAGAACATCGGCATGCGCAGGTAGTTCATGCCCGGCGCGCGCACCTTCAGCACCGTCGTGACCAGGTTGACCCCGGACAGCAGCGTCCCGACCCCGGATATCTGCAGCGCCCACAGGTAGTAGTCGACGCCGACGCCCGGCGAATATTGCAGTTCGGACAACGGCGGATAGGGCAGCCAGCCGGTCTTCGCGAATTCGCCGACGAAGAGCGAGATGTTGACCAGCAGCGCGCCGGTCGCGGTCAGCCAGAAGGCCACCGAGTTGAGCGTCGGGAACGCCACGTCGCGCGTGCCGAGCTGCAGCGGCACGACGAAGTTCATCAGCCCGATCATGAACGGCATGGCGACGAAGAAGATCATCATCGTGCCGTGCGCCGAGAAGATCTGGTCGTAGTGGTCCGGTGTCAGGTAGCCGGGTGCATTGAGCGCGAGCGCCTGTTGCGAGCGCATCAGCAACGCGTCGCTGAAACCGCGCAGCAGCATCACCATCGCGAGGATCACGTACATGATGCCGATCTTCTTGTGGTCGACGCTCGACAGCCACTCCTTCCACAGATACGGGAAGTAGCCCTTGACGAGAACCCACACCAGCACGGCCGTGATCGTCACCGCGACGACTCCCGAGGCGACCATCACGATCGGCTCGTGGAACGGCACCGCTTCCCAGCTCAGCTTGCCCAGCAGGTTCATCACTTGATCTCCGGCTTCGCAGCCGCGCCGTTGCGGTCCGTTCCCGGACCAGGGCCAGGCTCGATCGCCTGGGATACGACCTTGTCGAACAGGTCCTTGTCGACCGCCGCGAAGGTGGAAGGCGGATTCGCGATGCTCTGCTTCGCGAGTTCCGTATAGCTGGCCGCGGTGAGCGCGGGACCGTCGTTGCGCGTGTCGTTGACCCAGCGTGCGAACGCCTCCGGCGACAGCGCGTTCAGGTCGAAGTGCATGTCGGCGAATCCTTCGCCGCTGTAGTGGCCCGACAGGCCGTGATAGATGCCGGGCCGGTCGGCCTGCAGATAGAGCTCGGTCTGCATGCCGTTCATCGTGTAGATCATGCTGCCCAGTTGCGGAACGAAGAACGTGTTCATGACACTCGCGGACGTCAGCTTGAAGTGCAACGGCACGTTGGTCGGAACGATCAGCTGGTTGACCGTCGCCACGCGTTGCTCGGGATAGATGAACAACCACTTCCAGTCGAGCGACACGACCTCGATGTCGAGCGCCGCCACCTTGGAGACGATCGGCTTGGCCGGGTCGAGCTCGTGCGAGCCGATCCACGTGACGCCGCCCAGCAGGATGATGGTCATCGCCGGGATGGCCCACACCACGAGCTCGATGCGCCCCGAGAACTCCCAGTCCGGCAGATAGGTGGCCTTCCGGTTGGAGGCGCGATACCACCAGGCGAACGCAAGGGCCGCGACGATGGTGGGCACCACGATCGCCAGCATGATGGCCAGCGAGTCGATCAGGATGGTGCGATTGGCGTCGCCGATCGGGCCTTTGGGCTCGAGGACCGCGGGCGTGCAGCCTCCGACGACCGAAGCTGCGCAAGCGAACGAAACCCGCTGGGCCCACCGGACGACCGTAGCGCCCTTCGATCGACCCGACGCACGACGAGATGCTGTTTTCATGACCGGTGGACGGTGCCACAAAAGCTCGACGCCCGAACCGGTCGGCGTCTGATTCGACCCGCGGCGTGGCGACCACGCCCCCCTACATGGGGCGCTTGAGGAAGCGTTGCAAGCGCTCGCTGCGCGGCTTCGCGAGCACTTCGCGCGGGTCGCCCTGCTCGGCGATCTCGCCCTCGTGCAGGAACAGGACGCGGTTGGAGACGTCGCGCGCGAAAGCCATCTCGTGCGTCACGACGATCATTGTGCGACCCTCGCCGGCCAGCGTCCGCAGCACGGCCAGCACTTCGCCCACCAGCTCCGGATCGAGCGCCGAGGTGGGCTCGTCGAACAGCATCAGCTTCGGCTCCATCGACAGCGCGCGAGCGATCGCCACGCGCTGTTGCTGACCGCCCGAGAGGAACGCCGGGTAACGGTCCTCGATCTGCGACAGCCCGACCTTCGCGAGATCGCGTCGCGCCCGCGCGACCGCCTCGTCGCGCGACAGCTTCAGCACGTGCATCGGCGCTTCGATGACGTTCTGCAACGCGGTCATGTGCGACCACAGGTTGAAGTTCTGGAACACCATCGCGATCTCGGACCGCACGCGCTGCAACTGGCGTTCGTCGCGCGCGCGCAGCATGCCGTCCTTCGCCATCGTCAGCGCCAGCGGCTCGCCGTCGACCTCGATCGTGCCGGCGTGCGGACGTTCGAGCAGGTTGATGCAGCGAAGCAGCGTGCTCTTGCCGGAGCCCGACGAGCCGATCACGCTGATCACGTCGCCGTTGCGTGCCTCGAGCGAGACGCCGCGCAGCACCGCATGATCGCCATAGCGCTTGTGCAGGTCGACGACCTTCAGCGGGACGGTCATGCCGGTCGCGTCACGGGCTGAGCAGGTTGCCGGTCCGGAATGCGACCGTGCCCGCCACGTGCGCGATCGAATCGCCGGGGCTCGCATAGCGCTTCAGCGCGCGGGCATACAGGCGGCCCCCGTAACGGGCGCACACCGGCGTGGCCAGTCCGGCGAGCGGGTCGACGATCTCCGCGACGGACTCGCCGGCCGCGACCTCGTCGCCCGGGTGCTTGAGATACACGATCACGCCGGCGTGCGGCGCGCGCAGGTCCTCGGAGGCCGCCAGCGGCGTGGGGTCGCGGCGCAACGCGGGCAGCGGGAGCGGCCCGACGTCGTCGGCGCGTGCGATCAGGCCGCGATGCACGAGGAAGTCGAACAACGCGCGTGCGTCGCGGGCCGCGAGCCCATGGTCGATGTCGAGCTGGCCGCGCAGTTCGACGGTGACCGCGAGGCAGGCGAGCGGGATCACGGGTCGAGCGGCGCCGCGCTCGCGCTCGAGCCGCTCGTCGAGCTGCCACCACACGCCGCTCAGGTGTTCGTCGAACGAGGCGCCGCCGCTGTTCTTCGCCAGCAGCGTGCATTCGCTGCCGAGCAGGCGGGCGAGCGCTTCGCCTTGCGGCCAGTACGGCGCCTCGCAGTACAGGTGCAGCACGGCCTCGAGGTCGCAGTGCAGGTCCATCACCACATCGGCATCGAGCGCCAGCGAGCTCAGCGTCTTCCGCAGGCACGCGAGCTCGGTGGTCGGCTCGACGGCATCCAGGTGCGCGCGCATGGCGGCGCGGATCGTGGTGCGATTGGCGGCGCCATCGGCGCCCAGCCGCGCCTCGACCGCGGGCGTGAGCGCCGCGAGGTAGTCGGGATAGCCGCGGTTGAAATTCTCGCCCGACGCGGCCTCGAAGCGTCCGATGCGCCCGTGCAGCAGCCCCTGGGCCAGGCCGATCGGATTGGCGACCGGCACCAGCACGATCTCGCCGCGCAGGCGCCCCGCCGCCTCCGCCGCATCGAGCAGCGCGATCAGGTGGTGCATCACGAGCATGCCGGGCAGCTCGTCGGCATGCAGGCTGGCCTGCAGATAGGCCTTCCCGCCGCTCCCCGGCTTGCCGTAGTGCAGGCTGGTCACCGAGCGGGTCGTTCCGATCTGCGTCGGCCCGAGCAGATGCGTCGAACGGTTCATGCGATCTGCGATTCGTCGGGCGCCGTCGGCGTCGTCGCCAGCGTGCGAGCCACCGCCGCCCGGCCCGGCGGTCCCAGGTGGGCGAGGACCCGGGTCTCGATCGCGCGCAGCGCCAGCACCAGGGCGAAGGTCATCAGCAGGTAGACGAACGCCGCGAGGAGGTACGCCTCGAACGGCAGGTAGGTGGTGGCATACACGCTGTTGGCCGCGCCGGTCAGGTCCACGATCCCCGGCACCACGCTGGCGATCGCCGTGGCATGCAGCATCAGGACGACTTCGTTGCCGTAGCCGGGCAGGGCGCGTCGCAAGGCGGACGGCAGCACGATGCGCGTCATCAGTGTCGCACGCCGCATCCCGAGGCTCTCGGCCGCCTCGATCTCGCCCGGCGGCGTCTCGCGGATGGCGCCGGCGACCAGTTCGGTCGTGTACGCGGTGGTGTTGAGCGCGAACGCGACGAGCGTGCAGAAGAGCGGCTCCTTGAACCAGACCCACGGCCAGGCCGCGTCCCAGCGGGCCTGCACCCAGTCGAGTTGCGCCACGCCGTAATAGATCAGGTACACCTGGACCAGCAGCGGCGTGCCGCGCATCACGAACGTGAAGAGCGCGACCGGCGACGAAGCCCGACGATCCGGCGAAGCCCGCAGGACGGCGAGCGGGATCGACAGCACGAGGCCGCAGCCGAGCGAGATCGCGAGCAGCTGCAGCGTGACCAGCGTGCCGCTCGCGTAGAGCCGGAGCGTGTCCGGCTGGAGCAGCGTCTCGAAGTCCATCGTCAGGCCGCGCGCCGCACGCCGCGCGACTGGCGCCGCTCGAACGCACGCAAAGCGCCGAGCGAGATCGACGTGATCGCCAGATAGACCGCGGCGGCGACCGCGAAATAGAAGAACGCGGCCCGTGTCGCCGCGCCGGCCTGCTTGGCGCGGTACATCAGGTCGGTCAGCCCGATCACCGACACCAGCGCGGTGGACTTGACCAGCACCAGCCAGTTGTTGGTGAAGCCCGGCAACGCGTGGCGCACCATCTGCGGCAGCACGATGCGGGTCAGCACCTGGCGCCGCGACAGGCCGAAGGCCACCGCGGCCTCGCTCTGGCCGCGCGGCACGGCCAGCATCGCGCCGCGAAAGGTCTCGGCGAAGTAGGCGCCGTAGATGAAGCCGAGGGTCAGGGTCCCCGCGACGAACGGATCGACATCGAGCGAGCCGCCGTCGCCCACCCAGCCGAGGCGCTGGGCGAGCGCGTTCACGCCGATCTGTCCGCCGTAGAAGATCAGCAGCATCAGGACCAGGTCCGGCACCCCGCGAATCAACGTCGCGTAGGCGGTCGCGATCGCGCGCGGCCAGCGGCTCGCGGACAGCCGCGCCGCGGCCGCGACGACACCGAGCAGCGTGGCCAGCGACAATGCGCCGCCGGCGACCGCGAGCGTCAGGCCCACGCCCGACAGCACGTACGGCAGATAGGAAGCCAACGCGCTGCAGCGACGCGTCGCCGTCCGCCCTACTTGCCGTAGATGTCGAAGTCGAAGTACTGGTCGGCGACCTTCTTCCAGGTGCCGTTGGCGCGGATCGCCTTCAGCGCGACGTTGAAGCGGTCGCGCAGGTCGGCGTCGGTCTTTCGCACCGCGACGCCGGCACCGCTGCCGAAGTACTTCGGATCGTCGAGGTCCGGCCCGACGAACGCGTAGCCCTTGCCGTCCGGCGTGTCGACGAAGCCGCCGCGACCCTCGAACTTGTCGACCACCACCGCATCGATCCGCCCCGACTTGAGGTCGAGGTACGACTGCTGGGTCGAGTCGTACGCGACGACGTTGGCCCCCGCCTTCGCCAGTTCGCCCCGCGCGTACTGCTCCTGGATCGACGCCTTCAGGACGCCCACCCGCTTGCCCTTCAGGCTCTGCGGCGAGCCGTCGATCGAGCCGGCCTTCGCGACCACCGCGGTCGGTGTCTGGTAGTACTTGTCCGAGAAGTCGACCGCTTTCCTACGTTCCTCGGTGATCGACATCGACGAGATGATGGCGTCGAACTTGTTGGCGCGCAGCCCGGGGATGATGCCTTCCCAGCTGCTTTCGACGAACGTGCACTGCGCCTTCATCTCGACGCAGAGCGCCTTCGCGATGTCGACGTCGAAGCCGGTCAGCCGTCCGTCGGCGGTCTTGAAGGTGAACGGCTTGTACGTGGCGTCGACGCCGATCCGTACCGCGTTCCAGTCACGCGCCTGCGCCGCGACCGTCGTCGCGGCGAGGAGCAGCGCGACGGACGCGAGGAAGCCGGCGACTCGGAGAGGGACGGTGCGGATGCGGGGCATGGCGGAATCCGTTGGAGGGAAGGGTGCGCTTCGGGCATGGTATCAACGCCTGGGGCCGGGTCGCGCGCTTTGTGCCGGACCGGCCGTCGCACGCAAACGGCACGACCGCGGGGCGGATCCAAAACGAACGACCGCCAGAGCGCCGAGCATCGCGGACTGCCCGCCCGCGACGTCCGTCAATCCGATTGCGCAGCGCACTTCGCCGTGCTCTAATCCGGCCCCTTGCGAACCCGCCGCTCGGCGAGCCGAGTTGCAGAAGACGTTGAACGGCAACGGTTTTTTCCGTCTTACGCTTTTGCGCAAAGTGCGTCTGCGGCATCGTTCGACCGGCTCCACGGGACCCGGACGACACGGTACGCACCGTTTTCGCTCGCCGTGCGAGCGGCGGCGTCGACATCCCGATTTGCAGCGCATGCCCGACTCGTGCGCACCGACCAGCTAGAGGACCTCATGGCCAAGACCGCCACTGCCAAGACCGCTGCCGAAACCGACAAGCCGGCGAAACGCGCCGCCACGAAGAAGGTGGAGGCGACTCCGGTCGACGAGGCGCCAGCTCCGCCGCAGTCGCCGCGTGCCGTGCCCGCTTCCCGGTCGTCGGCCAAGCCGATGACCGAGGCCGAGGTGTTGGCCGCATCCGAGAACGACTACATGAGTTCGTCGCAGTTGCAGTTCTTCAAGCTGCGGTTGCAGACGATGGAACAGGACATCCTCCGCAACGCCGGCGAGACCACCGAGCACTTGCGCGAATCGATCATCGTTCCCGATCCGGCCGATCGCGCCACCATCGAGGAAGAACACGCGCTCGAGTTGCGCACCCGCGACCGCGAACGCAAGTTGCTGAAGAAGATCCAGCAGTCGATCCATCGCATCGACTCGGGCGACTACGGCTACTGCGAAGAGACCGGGGATCCGATCGGCGTGCCGCGCCTGCTCGCCCGACCGACGGCGACGCTGTCGCTCGAGGCGCAGGAACGTCGCGAGATGAAGCAGAAGATGTTCGGCGAGTGATCGGCCGAGCAGTCGAAAGAGTGCGGACTGGCACGAAAGAGCGGCGCGATGCGCCGCTTTTCCCGCCCTGCGTCGTCGCCTCGCTAGCGCCTTCCCCGTGCCGGCCGAACGAAGCACGAACATCGCCGGAACCGTTCCGCTCCCAGGCCGTTTCACCCGGAAGCGCGGTGCCGAACGGTCGCAGGGCCCATGCTAGACTCGAATTTCAATGTGGTGCCTGCGCGGCCCACGCTTGGAGCGAGCATCCGCAGCGGAGCAGGTGTGGCACTTTCGGGTCTGTTCGGTAAGAAAAAAGCCAAGGAACCGGAAGCGCGTGATCGCTCTTCGCGCGACCCTGCGCGATCCGACGAGTCGCGCCAATCGAGTTCCCTGGATACCCCGAGCGAATTGCGTCGCGGACCCGCCACCAGAAGTCCGCCCACGCTGTCCCCGCGGGACGTGGCGCGCGCGACGGCCGAGAAGATCGATCTGATCGAATCGCAGATCGAGTCGGAGATCATGCAATCGCGGTCCGATCACACCGCGTCGCGCGTCGCCGCGGCGCTGGCGGTCGGGCGCGATCCGGGGCGCGATGCCGGGCGCGATTCCAGTCGGGACCCATCCCGCAGCAACATCGTCGGCAAGACCAGCGCCGGCACCAGTTCGCTCGGCACGTCGACCGACCTGATGCTGGGCGACTCGCACCTCGCCCATTCGATGGTGGTCGCCGACAACGGCAACCCCGTGCTGGAAGAAGCCGCCATCCTGTACGCCAACGGCCAGGACCTGCCGGCCGTCGCCGTCCTCGCCGGCGCGGTCGCCAACGACCGCAGCCCCGACACGTGGTTGATGCTGCTCGAGCTGTACCAGTCGCTCGACAAGCGGACCGCTTTCGAAAACCTCGCCATCGATTTCGCGGTGCGCTTCGAAACGTCTGCGCCGGCCTGGTCGGACGAGCAGGCGCGCAAGCCGATCGTGCGCGCCACGCCGCCCGCCGCGCGCGCCGCCATCGTTTTCAAGGGGGCGCTGGATGCGCGCATCGTCCCGCAACTCGAACAGCTGAAGAAGCTCGCGCAGCGCAACCCGGTCCTGCATCTGGAGTTCGACCAGGTCACTTCGGTCGATGCCGCCGGAGCCGACCTGATCCTGCGGGTCTTCGCCGCGTTCCAGAAGTCCAACCACGAGGTCGCAATCCGCGGCGGCAGCCAGCTCGCCGAGCGTCTGCAGGCCGCCATCGAAGTCGGTCGCCGCGACGCGTCCAACGCGGTGTGGATGCTGCTGCTCGAGATCTACCGCATCCTCGGCCGCCAGGCGGCGTTCGAGGAAACCAGCATCGACTACTGCGTGACGTTCGAGGTCTCGCCGCCGTCGTGGGAGGCCGCGTCGCCGAAGTACAAGGTGGAGGACGCCGCACCGGCGCCCGCACCGATCGAAACCGTGCCGGTCGACGAAGCTTCCCCCGGACCCGATGTCATCGCGCTGTCCGGCGAGATGGTCGGCAAGAGCGAAGCCGACCTGCAGCGCCTGACGCAGTTCGCGACCACGCACGACCACATCGTGGTCGATTGCGCCCGCCTGACCCGGGTCGATTTCACGGCCGCGGGGCTGCTGCTCAACTGGGCGGTCGGCATGCGCGGCTCGCGGAAGGAGATCGAGTTCGTCAACGTCGGCCATCTCGTGGCCGCGTTGTTCGTCGTCATGGGTCTGCACGAGGTCGTGCCGATCGAGCGCCGCAAGGTCTGACGCGCTCCGGCGGCCGCCCGGCCGTCCGCTTGAATTGCCCTGCGTTGCCCCGAAGTCGGGAGGACCGAAGAAGTCCGGCTCGGCCACCCAGGTCCGTCCGTGCTTCGTCCACCCGGAGTTCGCATGGAACAATTTCACGGCACCACCATCGTGGCCGTGCGTCGCGGCAACCGCGTCGCCCTCGGTGGCGACGGCCAGGTGACGCTCGGCAACATCGTCGTCAAGGGCACCGCGCAGAAAGTGCGACGCCTCTACCAGGGCAAGATCCTGACCGGCTTCGCGGGCAGCACCGCAGACGCGTTCTCGCTGCTAGACCGCTTCGAGGCCAAGCTCGAGAAGCACCAGGGCAACCTGCAGCGCGCCGCCGTCGAGCTCGCGAAGGACTGGCGCACCGATCGCGTGTTGCGCCGGCTCGAGGCGATGCTGATCGTCGCCGACCGCGAGCACACCTATCAGATCACCGGCAACGGCGACGTGCTGGAGCCCGAAGGCGGCGTGACCGCCATCGGCTCGGGCGGCGTGTACGCGCTGTCGGCCGCGCAGGCGCTGGTCGACAACACCGAGCTGGAGCCGGCCGACATCGTCAAAAAGGCGCTGACGATCGCCGCGAATCTGTGCATCTACACCAATCATTCGCACGTCGTCGAGACGCTCGAGTAAGCGGAGACCTCCCTCATGTTCGACTATCAAGCCTCCACGAAAGACCGCATGTCGCCTTCGTCCCCCCTGAAGTCGCTCACCCCGGCCGAGATCGTGGCCGAACTCGACAAGCACATCGTCGGCCAGAAGAACGCGAAGCACGCGGTGGCGGTCGCGCTGCGCAACCGCTGGCGTCGCCAGCAGGTCGCCGAGCCGCTGCGTCACGAGATCACGCCGAAGAACATCCTGATGATCGGACCGACCGGCGTCGGCAAGACCGAGATCGCGCGGCGTCTCGCGCGGTTGGCGGATGCGCCGTTCGTGAAGGTCGAGGCCACCAAGTTCACCGAAGTGGGTTACGTCGGTCGCGACGTCGACACGATCATCCGCGACCTGGTCGAGACCGCCGTCAAGGAGACCCGCGAAGCGGCGACCAAGCTGGTCCGCGAGCGCGCGGTCGACGCGGTCGAGGAGCGCCTGCTCGACGCGCTGCTGCCCAAGCCGCGCGACTTCGGCTTCTCGCCGCCGCCGGCCACGCCGGACCCGGACCACAGCGGCGACAGCAACACGCGGCAGAAATTTCGCAAGAAGCTGCGCGAAGGCGAGCTCGACGACAAGGAGATCGAGATCGAGATCGCCACGCCCGCGTCGAGCATGGAGATCATGGCGCCTCCGGGCATGGAGGAAATGACCGAGCAGATCCGCGGCATGTTCCAGAACCTCGGTTCCAACAAGGGCAGGAAGACCCGCAAGCTGAAGGTCGCCGAAGCGAAGAAGCTGCTGATCGACGAGGAGGCCGCGAAGCTCGTCAACGAGGAGGAGCTCAAGCTGCAGGCGGTGCAGAACGTCGAGCAGAACGGCATCGTGTTCCTCGACGAGATCGACAAGATCGCGTCGCGCCAGGAGTACGGCGGCGCCGACGTGTCGCGCCAGGGCGTGCAGCGCGACCTGCTGCCGCTGGTCGAAGGCACGACGGTCTCGACCAAGTACGGGATGATCAAGACCGACCACATCCTGTTCATCGCGTCGGGCGCGTTCCACCTCGCGAAGCCCTCGGACCTGATTCCCGAGTTGCAGGGCCGCTTCCCGATCCGCGTCGAGCTCGAGTCGCTGTCGGTCGACGACTTCGAACGCATCCTGACCCAGACCGACGCGGCGCTGACGAAGCAGTACCTGGCGCTGCTGGCCACCGAGGACGTGACGCTCGACTTCACGGCCGATGGCATCCGGCGGCTCGCCGAAGTCGCGTTCTCGGTCAACGAGCGCACCGAGAACATCGGCGCGCGACGGCTCTACACCGTGATGGAGCGGCTGCTCGAGGAGTTGTCGTTCGAAGCCACGGCGCTGGCGGGCCAGACGGTGCGCATCGACGCGACCTATGTCGACGGCCGTCTGGCCGAGCTGTCGAAGAGCGAGGACCTCGCGCGCTACGTGTTGTAGGGCGATGTTCGATCCCGGCGCGAGCCGGGATCATCTCGTGTCGTCGTTCGCCGGTCCCGCTCCGGTCGCCAACACCCGCAGGTATTCGAGCCCGAGGATCGCCCGGCTGCCGTACCACGACAGCCGTTCACCGTCGACCAGGCGCACGTCCGGCGCCAGGGCCGACAACGCGGCGACGTGCGTCTCGGTGAAGCGATACGGCTCCGACGACAGCAACAGCAGGTCGACGTCGCGCGCAGCGCGCGGCAGGTCGATGGCCGGATAGCGCGGCGACGACGGGCTCGAGGGATCGAGCGCGTCGCGCACGTCGACCTGCCGCCAGCCGATCAGGTCGAGCATCGCGGCGAGATAGGTGTCGCGCGCGATCGTCATCCACGGGTCCTGCCAGATCAGGTACAGCACGCGTCGTGCCGTCCGGTCGCCGACGCGCTCCGCTTCGGCGAGCGCCGCCCATGCCGCCTCGAATCGCGCGCACAACCGATCCGCCTCGCGTTCGCACGCGAACACGTGGCCGAACAAGCGGTACAACGCGAGGTTGTCACGCGGCACCAGCGGATGCGTGACGATGACGTGGGGCACGAAGGCCTCGAGCGCCTCCACGGTCGGCTTCTCGTTCTCGTCGATGTTGACGACGAGGTGCGTGGGCGCGAGCCGCCGGATCTTCTCGACGTTGACCTGCTTCGTGCCGCCCACCTTCGGAATGCGCTCGACCTCGTCGGCGGGGTGGATGCAGAAGCCGGTGCGACCGACGATCGCGTGCGCGAGGCCGAGGTCGCACAGCAACTCGGTCAGCGACGGCACCAGCGACACGATGCGCAGCTTGCCGCGGTCGTCGCAGCGATGATGCGGCGTGCCGCGCGCGTCGGTCGGCGTCATCGACGGGCGCTGCGTTCGTCGGCCATCAGCGGCGCTCGTCCAGCGGCGGCTTCCGGGCGCGGCCGGACAGCGCCGCGTCGAGGACGCGATCGGGCAGCACGCGCAGCAGCCGCGCCACCCACGCCATCGGCCACGGCAGCACGACGAAGCTGCGACCGCTGGCGATGGCGCGCACCGCGCGCGTGGCGAACGCGTCGACCGGCATCAGGAACGGCATCGGATACGGATTGCCGACCGTCATCGGCGTGTCGATGTAGCCGGGCGCGATGATCACGACGCGGATGCCGCTGCCCCGCAATTCGATGCGCAGGCTCTCGGCGTAGGCGATCACGGCCGCCTTCGACGCGCTGTAGGCGCCGGCTCCCGGCA